>JAHRHW010000145.1 GCA_019100305.1 Candidatus Thiodiazotropha taylori
GGCAGTGACAGAGAGCAGAAAAATCCGCTTTGTTCAGTAGATTATCCTGAGATTGGTAATCACGGGTGACAATCAGCAGGTGATGATCAACTACATTGAACTTATTCAGAACCGCGATGTGTGATGGGGATATATCACACACTGTCAAGGAAGGTTCCGGAGGTAAAAACGGATTGAAATTGGGCTTCGTTTTCTGCTGTTGCCGTTTGCGTTTGATGTTTTCAGCCACAAGAACCGTAAAACTCAATCCCTGTTGCTCGATTAGGTGTGACTGAGTCTCAATGGTGTGCAGGCTGTGGTCTTCCATGGCCCTTTGAGTTGAGGTCACAACCTTGTTCCACAGAGTGCCTTTCTCAAGCTCGGTTGCCATGCCTGTTAACAGATTCCTATCAAGTAGCCGTCTAACTCTGTGTCATGCGCTGGTACAGTTCAGGTAGCAGGTTTGTCACCGTATCGACGATTGCCTGGGTTTGCGGATCGATCTCAATGTTCACTAGGTCACCGATTTGACGGGTACCGATGTTGGTACGTTGCAGGGTCTCCGGGATCAGGTTGACTTCAAACTCACTGGCTTCCACATCACCGATTGTCAGGCTGATACCGTCGATGCCGATGTAGCCCTTGGTGAAGAGATACTTTGTCCAGGCTGTCGGCAGGGAGAATCTGATTTGATGGTTGTTTTCCGAGATTCTGACATCAATCACCTTGGCGGTACAAAGAATGTGTCCCGACATGGCATGTCCACCGATTTCATCGCCATATTTGGCTGCACGCTCAAAGTTGACCGCATCACCTACCTCGAGATCGCCAAGGTTGGTGATGTTCAGGGTCTCCTGCATCAGATCGAAATCAACCAGTTCACCGTCGATCCGGGTTACCGTCAGGCAGCATCCATTGTGGGCGATGGATGCCCCAGGGGTTAATCCTGTCAGTGACTCTGAGGGGAAGCGTGCCCGATGAGTGCGGAAGTTGTGTTTCTGTTCAATGGCGACAATTTCGGCGGTGCCCTGAACAATACCGGTAAACATCAAGAATCTCCTCTGCTGATGGCCTGTCTTTATATTTCAAATCGTTAGGGGCTTCAAGCAGACCCTTGCACTGCGTTGTGGCTCTTGACAAGGGAACAACCCTTCTCCGCGAGCCATGCCTTGATCAAGGGTCTGCTTGAAGCCCTGAAAGTGAACTATTGGGTTGCCGGGTTAATAACTGTTCGATCCCAGTTCCTGGCGGCCGTATAGGGTACTGTAGAGGCCATTACTCTCAATCAGCTCATCATGCCGTCCCTCTTCGACCACTAGCCCATCTTCAAACACCAGGACCCGATCCGCCTGTTTCACGGCGCTCAATCGGTGCGCAATGATGATCGTTGTACGCCCGTCGAGAAACGTCTGCAGAGCCGAGTGAAGGTTACCTTCTGTGGTGGTGTCGAGTGCCGATGTGGCTTCATCGAGTATCACCACGCTGGGATCGGTCAGGACCATTCGGGCAATGGCCAGGCGTTGCCGTTGACCACCGGACAGTCTGACGCCAAAGCGACCGATCAGGGTTTCCAATCCCTGTTCCATCTCCATGACGGTATTTTTCAGCTGAGCAATCTCCAGTGCCTGCCAGAGTTTTTCATCGTCAATATCCCGTCCAAGGGTGAGATTGATTCTGACGCTGTCATTCAGCAAAGCCGGGTGTTGCAGGACGGTGGCTACATGGTCACGTACGATGTCCATACCGATCTCTTCAACCGGTACATCATCGAAATAGACATGACCGGATTTTACCGGGTAGAGACCCAGAATGATCTGTACCAAGGTGGTTTTGCCACCACCACTGGCTCCCACAAAGGCGACTTTTTCGCCGGCGGCGATGTTCAGTTCAACCCCGTTGAGTACGGGGGGGCCGTCGCCGTAGGCGAATTTCAGATCCTGCAGGCGCAGACTGACGGTTGGCTTTCCTTCGAACGGATTTTGCTTGTGCGGATAGCAGGGTTCCAGGTCGACCTGCATCAGAGCATTGATTCGACCGAGTGCGGCCTGAGCGCCGTTATAGGAATACTGAATGTTCAAGACCTCCTGAACCGGCCCCATCATGAACCAGAGGTAGGCGTAGACACCCAGCATTTCACCAATGGTGAGATCTGACCAGAGCACCATGAACATGCTGACGCCGCGAAAGATATCGAAGCCAAACAGGAATATCATGAATGAGAGTCGGTTTGCCGCATCGCTTTTCCATGTGAATGCGGCTGAGTGTTTACGAATATTATCGGCCTTGTCGATAATGCGGTGTATATAGTGCCGTTCCCGGTTACTCGCTCTGATCTGCTGAATGGCATCCAGCGTCTCTTCCAGGGACTCTTGAAATGCCTGAAAGGCTGAGTTCTCCCGCTTTTTGAGATGTTTGACTTTGCGTCCGAATACTGTGGTGAAGTAGATCACCAAAGGATTGAGAAACAGGATGAACAGGGCCAGTGGCCAGTTGATCCATAACAGCACCACGGCTGTACCGATGATGCTCAATGCGGCCACCAGGAATTTACTGGTGGTGACACTGACAAACTGGTCGACCGCTTCCAGGTCAGTGACCAGGTGAGAAGCGACCGTACCACTGCCCATGGTTTCATAGGAGGACATGGAGATCCGTTCCAGCCGATGCAGCAGATCCCGGCGGATATGGAAAATCACATCTTTGGCGATGCGGGTAAACTGCCAGGTCTGCCATACGCCAAAAATGAGAGCAAAAATACGCAGGATCAGGGTTAAAACCAGGATTGCCATGATATAGAGCACCGGGCCATGCCAGTGCTCTGGAAAGAGACTGTTCATGATACCCACCGCCGTACCGGGCTGATTGAGCAGCACTTCATCAACCAGGAGTGGAATCAGCAGTGGAACCGGAACGGCAGCAATAGCTCCCAGGATGGCAATCAGGTTGGCGGCTATCAGCTCCCGACGATGTTGAAACACCATCTGGGTGAGCTCGCTCCAGCGGTAACTCTTTTCCCGTATGGCAGGCGGTGAGACTATCGGATCGGCATCAATACTCATAACAGCGAAGTCTGGCCTTCATTCGTCGTAGCGCCTCAATCCGGTTCTGTGCTTCACTGACCCGATCCTGCTCGTAGTATTCTGCCGCACCGGAATAACCCAGGTAGGCCAGTGCGCCTGGGGCCCAAACCGCGCCAACAAAAATCGACGCTCCGGCATACGGGTCTTCATAGAACCCTGGTTTGGCGCTGTAAGTATCGTTTTCAAGACTGGCAAGCTGCTGATCCAACTGACGGCAATTCAGCCTCTCATCACCGGCTTCGAAGGTAGGTCCCAACGGGCGTGGATAGAATCGGGTCTCACTGCTGTCGGCAGGTTGGCTTGATGCCGTCTGTTCGGATGTCCTGGTCGGACTTGTCAATAGAGGATCTATCGGGTTGGGATGATTTTTGATTTCAGCCAACAGATGGGGGGAAAAGAGTACCAGAAGGGTAGAGATCATGAGTTTAAGTGGGATCGTTTGCATGATAATTCACCTCCGGTGCACATTATTCAGCCAAGCATTTGGCCTGAATTCGTGAAAAAACATGCATTTTTCGAGCCAAAATTTCGCATTCAATGACTGAAATCCTCGCTTTTTTCAAATGTGCTACCGGTCAGGTTTCCAGCCGGTTGTCGCAAATGATGGGGTCTGACCTATGACTGTCGGCAATCCGTCAATTCACTCCTGGTGGGGGATCAGAAGTCAGTGGTGTGACCGGCCTCAGAGCACCGACTCATTGAAATCGTAGATGAGATTGCTCTCCGGTCTCTGTACAAAGTTGCCCTGTACGTAGTCGGCGCCGCTGCTCCACAACAGAGCGATACTGCGGGGATCCTCTACCTGGGGAGCAATCACTTTGATGTTGCGCTCATGTACCATTTCAACCAGCTCTTTTACCTCATCCCCGGCATCGAGCAGGAGATTTCTATCCAGTTTGATGTAGCTGATCGGCAAATGTTGCAGTACCCGCTCAGTTTCCGGGTTTAAAGAGACCCGGGTCAAAAGGGTGGAGATGCCCATTTTGCGCAACACTTCGAAACAGATCTTTGCCGATTTCATCGACTTGGCAACTTCATGAATATTGAATTCGAAAGTCAGCGTGTTTTTGGTCAATTGTCCGCTTCGCACCTTGTCTTTCAACCAGGTCAGTCGTTCCATATTGTCCAGCAGATCGGCTGATTGGGAGACGAACAGATGCAGTGGCGAACCCTGTTTACGGTGTTCGTTGATCACGGCTACGGCCCGCCGGGTTGTCCACTGGTCCACCTTGCTGATCAGACCGGCTTCTTCCGCGGCTGGAATGAAATCGGCTGCTGCGTGCAGGTTCCCGTCTGGTTCCTGCAACCTCAGCAGGGTCTGGTAGTGGGCAAGGGTGGATCCCTGCAGGGCGACCACAGGCTGGAAGAAGACTTCAAAATAGTCCTCATCCAGGGCTTTCAGGATCAATGCCTCCATGTCGTGAGCTTTGTCCTCTTCACTCTCGCTCTTTTTCTCAGGAACAAAGACTTTTACCTGATTGCCGCCCGCTTCAGAGGCCTGACGGCTGGCGATCTGGGCATGTGCAATGATTGCCCGGGAATCCTGATTTCCCGCTTCCACCGGGTAGATGCCGATGCTGAGAGTTACACCAAGGGTGGTGTTTTCAACTTCGATGATCTGCTGACTGAGGTACTTGCACAAATTTTTGCCAAGTGCCGTCAGCGCTGCCTGATCGCTACGCATGACCAGCAGACTCAGGCTGCTGTTACCAAAGCGGGTCAGAATATCCTGTGATGTCAGCTGGCTTTTCAGGTGTTTGGCGACTTCCCCGAGCACCACGTCAAGTCCACCGATGCCGACCGAGGCAACCAGATCTTCCGGTTTGTCGATCTTCAGAAAAAATACCCCGGTCACCTCGTTGAGGGCTGAATCCGCCAGCAGTAGCGCATCCAGTCTTTCCAGAAGATAGTTTCTGGAGTGCAGACCAATCTCTTTTTCGTTGCGGAAGTGGCCTGGTAAACGGTGACTGAGCTGACTGGCGCGGCGTATCCTGTTGGTTACCGTGCTGATCAGATGTTTCGGGGCGATCGGTTTGGAGAGAAAGTCTTCACCGCCAAAGCTCAATGCCGCCAGCTGTTTATCCAGATCCTGTTCACCGGAAAGGAAGACGATCGGTATGCCGACATATTCATTCTGCTCTCTGATTACCGCCGTCAGCTCAGAACCACTGGCTCCCGGCATGTAGAGATCCATCAGAATCAGGTCCGGTTTGAACTCGTTCAGTGCATCCAGTACTTTGAGGGGATCGGTGACGCTTTGACAATCAAAATTGGCTTTGCTGAGTATCGCATCGGCAAAATCTGCCTGGGCAGGATCATCCTCAACGATCAAAATCCGATAATTCTTGTGGGTACCAGCGGTGGAGAGCTCTTCAATCCGCTTCGCCACCAGGTAGGGGTCAACCGGTTTGGACCAGTATCCGCAGGCATCGACCCGCATGGCAGCCAACCTGGTCTTGAGGTCCGATGTATCAGCGATAAAGGCCACTGGAAGGCCGGGAAGACCATTGCTCTTATTCCATAATCCACCCGATTTCGATTCCGGAAACAGCTCATCAAGCATGTCGACATGGCTGATCAGAAAGTCCGCCTCATTGGGATCCAGGTCATAGTGGCGGATGATCTCAGCCGGTGTATCGACCAGTACGGCTTCCAGGTTCTTGGCTTGAAAGTTTCTCATCAAACCTGCGGCGAGGGATTCTTCTATTCCCAGCAGATAGACTTTATGTTCTGCGTTGAGCCGCTGGCCATCTTCCGCGGGAGCCTCTTGCTGTTTACTCGCCAGCGCTTCGGCCTGTTGATTGCAGGCTTGTATCGAGGCGTCTTTGAACGCATGAATCAGTCCGTCGAGGGCCACAACGTCATCGTGTTGGGGCTTCAGCCCGGTATTATGGTAGTCGCTCAGATGACCGATCAGTGAGTTACCGCTTTGGGTGATCTGCGGAACGCCAAACTTGGTGCCCGATTCCGCAAGGGTGGAGATTCGTTCGATCAGGTTGTCAATCAGGTCCCCTTTCCAGTCACTTTGTACCAGTTGATGCCAGTTTTCCAGGATCGCAGAGATCCTGCCGGGTACCTGATTGAGAAAGGATTCGATCAGGCTGGTGCTGGCGGCTGTTTTACTGGAAATATCACTGCTCATATGGATCGAGTCTTTAACCCAGGGTTGATGACGAACGAATAGTTGGCGCTAAAACCGTCATAAGGCGGTGTGGCCGTTCTTTCAGGAAACTTAAACTATCCAAAGTGCTACCTTCGGTATTTGGTCTAACTGTTTGTCTCTAATTGAGAATAATAACGTTTTGTCGTGTTCGCCGAAAGGGGGGATATGATCGATAGGCCGCTTTTTTAGAGTTTTTGACAACTCTGTGGACAGAGAGCGGCAATCTGCCTCATTGCAGCTTGATTCAAGCAAACGGTTGATCGCTGAGTGGAGAGAGATCAGTGATCCGATATCGGTCGTCTTCAACCTCCCAAATGATGTTGAAATCGTAGAGCCGCATGCCGAATCGGTTACGTTTTTCCTGCTCGAGATAGGATGGACGGGGATTATTGGCCAATATCTGGTAAATCAGCCGTTTCAGCTGGGTAACCTGTTCAGCTGAGTACTTTTCTAACTCAGACTCAGCTTGTCGGCTGAAACTGAGTTGGATCTCTCTGCCTGGTGGTGTCGGTGCAAAGCCGGCCGCGGCATCCGGGATGGCGTCGGAATAGGGCACATAGGGCTTGATATCGAGCACGGGGGTGCCATCCAACAGATCCACGCCGCCCAGCTTCAGTCTGATCTGTTGTGCCGAGATATCCAGATCGATCAACTTCACCACAGAGAGTCCAATGGGATTGGGTCGAAACGGGCTGCGGGTGGCAAACACCCCAACGCGCTGGTTTCCGCCAAGCCTTGGGGGGCGTACAGTCGGTTTCCACTGATCCCTGATCGCTGCGTGAAAGACGAAGCTGAGCCACAAATGTGAATAGCCCTCGATATCACGGAACGCCTCGGCACGATTGTAGGGTGGCAGGATAGTCAATATCGCCTCGGCCTCAGGGATCAGCCCCGACTGACGCGGGATACCGAACTTCTCCTTGAAGCAGGATTGGATAATGCCGATGGGCTCGAATTCAAATTTCATGAGGGGTTGAACTGGATGACTTTCTTCAGTGGATTGAGATTGATCTCATCAAACACAGTGCCCGGGTGGGCATTCAGTACCCAATGGATTACTTCTGCAATATCTTCGACCCTCAGGTGGTTTTCCGGCGCATCGCCTGGCCTGAAATCCAATTCGTTGAAAAAATCACTGGCAACCATACCCGGATTGACCAGGCAGACACGGACTCCGCTGCTACTGCATTCAGCCCGCAGGGACTGGGCAAAACCACGCAGGGCAAATTTGCAGGCGCTGTAGAGACTGCCTCGCTTGCCGCCGTTCAGGGCCGATTCGGAACCGATGATGATAATGTCACCCCGGCCGAGCTTTTTCAGCTGAGGTACCATCGCCCTGGCGATATAGATGTGCTGGGTCAGATTGACCTCGATCATCTGATGGATCTGCTGAAACGAGAACTCCTCTAGCGAACCGAATTGACCATACCCGGCATTCAGTATAATCCCGTCAAGATCCGGGTGAGAGCGAAGGATCTCATTCAGACGTTCAGGCAGACGCTCAAGATCGGAGAGATCGATGGTTACTTTGTGAAATCGCTCGGGTGGATCTCTCCACGCACTGAAATCCCGGCCAATACCGACAACCTCGTGACCCTGCTCAAGCAGGTATCGGCAGATGGCCTTGCCAATGCCATGGGTGGCGCCGCTTATCAGTAACTTGCGTCCGGCTTGATCACCCATCTACAGAGACCCTCTCGATGAATTCCCTGATCAGGGAAATTTGATCTGTTATCAATTTGTTTACCCGTTTGGCGTTAATCGACTCAATTCCATGTTCGGGATTGTCCGAGACAACCTTGAGAATATGCACACGATCCAGAGGCGTTGTTGGCGTCAGCGACGCGAGGAATCCTGAAGACTCCATATCATAGGCCATATGTGGCTGGTAGACAGCCTGAGGCGATGAAACACAACTCAATGGCCCATGGTTATCAACAACCGTCTGTGTACTCTGCAGTTTCCATTGCATACCGTCCGAGTTTAAAACCTGATCGGCAAGCAGGAGTTCTCCGATGGCCAGGGAGCCGTGGCCACAAATCCCCAGATTGATCCAGACCGGCTGACTCGCCTCGGGTGACATCTGTTGCAGATAGCTGACCGCTGGCGTTATCGATTTCAAACCGGGACCTGATACGACCAGATGAATGCCTTCTGTTTTATAGAGTGGAATGGCATCAACCGGTTGATGCCGTTGCAAGGCAAAACATTTTATCAGGGGTTTGGCTTCTGCAGGCAGGGCAGTGAGCAGATTCAGATGTCGCCTGTGTTGCAAGCTGGCAACTCCCGCTGATATTGGGCATGGATCGTCATGAAATGGTCCGCGCGCTCCTGGTGGCCTCGCTTCTCGGCACCCTTACTGAGTATCAAGCACTTCTTACAGAGTATTTCGATGGCGGCGCACCGGTTGGCATGATTCAAATCGTGGTTATCGAGCAGCTTTTGTAGCGCGTAGACTCGAAAACGGTCCATTCCCCAGTGTTTCTGTGAAAGCTGATCCTGGTGTCCACCATATTTGACGACCAATGGCTTTTCTATGAAATCCACCGCTTCCTTGGCGCAGATTCGAAGCCAGAGATCGTAATCCTCGCAGGCGGGTAGATGGGTGTCGAAGAGGCCGTACTCCTGAAAAACCGAATGGTGTATGAGCGCAGCCGAGGGTGAGATCACACAGAGCGGGAGACAGTGCTTAAAGATGTATCCGCCCTGTTTGGCGTGTTTGTTCATTTGATTCACCCGGATTCCGTTTCTGATCCAGATTTCATCCGTGTGACTGATTCGAAGTTGAGGTGAGCGGTTCAAGCTCGCCATCTGCAATCGCAGTTTTTCAGGAAGCCATGAATCGTCAGAGTCGAGCAGTGCCAGCCATTCACCTTTGGCATGCCTGATTCCGGTATTACGAGCATGGCTTACGCCAGAGTTGGCCTGCGGCAGATAGATCACATCCGGGTAGTCCCGTTCAACCACAGTTTTGGTCTCATCATCGGAACCATCGTCAATCACGATCACTTCCAGAGGAGGTAGGGTTTGGGCGAATACGGAATCCAACGCCCGGGGGAGAGTGGAGGCGCGGTTGTAGGTGGGGATGATTACCGATACAGACATCTCTGAGAGACTAACCTTTCAGCTTTCAGTTGTTAATATGTTTGTTGAAATTGTGAGGCAGATAATAAAAAACAAGGTTTTTGAAATTCCCGAGGCCAGACAAAATGTCATAATTGCTTTATACTGGCAGATGGTGTTTGCCGTTTTAAGTGCTAATGAGGGATTACTAAGTGCTTATTTGGAAAAGGATTTTGCGGAACGTAATCTCTCACCCGCCAATGGTGGGTTCTTTAAAAAATCCACAGCGTCATTAAATGTTAAAAGTTACATTTTTGACTCTCCAAGGGCGTCAAAGTCATTTTGTCCCTCTGTCG
>JAHRHW010000014.1 GCA_019100305.1 Candidatus Thiodiazotropha taylori
TGCCGGAAACCCCGTTAAGTCCACTGATGCTGATGAAACTCAAGGGACGTAAACGCAAACGGGCCGCACCGGCAAAAGAAGCGACCGTCAGAATGGATGATGAGAAGGATGACCTGGGATGGTAGGCAAGATCCAGATAGCTGAAGTGAAGTTGTGGGGCAAACGGGTTGGTGCGCTGGCATTTGATGAACAGAATGGGCTGGGCACATTTGAATACACCAAGGAGTGGCGAGAGAGTGGGCTGCAGATATCACCACTGCATCTGCCGCTCAGTGGTCGAAAATTTCAGTTTCCCGAGTTGAACCGGGCCACCTATAAAGGTTTACCGGCGGCTTTTGCCGATTCGCTACCGGATGATTTCGGTAACGCGGTGATTGACGCCTGGCTGGCGCGTCAGGGAAGGGATTCTGGCTCCTTTACGCCACTTGAACGACTGCAGTACATGGGGCAGCGTGGCATGGGAGCGCTGGAGTATTATCCGCAGCCGGGTGATCGACCCAGAAAAGCAGGAGAGCTCAATCTCGAGAGTTTGGCAGAGATGGCACAGAAGGTGATCGATGGTCGTACCAATCTGCAGCTGGATGCAGACACGAATGGTCTGGAGACCCTGTTCCAGGTCGGGACTTCAGCCGGTGGGGCCCTGGCAAAAGCGGTTGTTGCGGTAGACAAGGCTCGACGTAGAATTCGCAGTGGTCAGGTGGAGCTTGAAGATGGATACGAGCACTACCTGCTTAAGTTCGATGGGATTGTAGAGTCAAACCGAACCCAACAGACATTCGGCGATCCTCAGGGGTATGGCCGAATGGAATATGCCTACTATTTGATGGCCCGGGAGGTTGGTATCGATATCTCTGAGTGTGAGTTGCTGCAGGAGGGGGGCCGTGCGCATTTTCTCACCAGGCGATTTGATCGGCAGGGCGATCGAAAGCTCCACTATCAATCCCTTTGCGCAATGGATCATGCGGATTACAAGCAGCCAGGGCACTACAGTTATGAAGCGCTTTTCGGTGTATTGCGCAGTTTACGTTTCAATCGTCCGACAGCACTGGAACTCTACCGGCGGATGATTTTCAACATCGTGGCGCGCAATCAGGATGACCACACCAAGAACTTTGGCTTTCTGATGCAGGAGGATGGCAGTTGGGCCCTGGCGCCGGCATTCGATCTCGCCTACAGCTACAGAGCGGACTCGAAATGGGTCAACAGTCATCAGTTGACACTGAATGGCAAGCGGGATGACTTCACTCTGGCCGATCTGTTACAGCCGGCAGAGCGATTCAGGCCAGAGGCGAAAAGGATCATCCAGCAGATTACCGACACGGTGGCCGATTGGCCCAGTTATGCAGCAAGGGCTGGGGTGGCTAAGAGGCTGTCTGAGGTGATTAAAAAGAACCATCGTTTGAATCTCATCTGAGAAATTGCCGCATATGGACGCAAACAACCGCAGAGCCTCGCCAAGGTTCATTAGATTGTGTGCAGATCATTAATCCGGCTACGGTGTATCCAGTTTTTAGGAATCTCTGAATGAGTCTGAGCCCAACAGTTTGTCGATCAAAATGTCGGTTTCGACTAATTCAGAGGTTGCTCAACGACGCTGGCGAGTAATTGCGGTTATAGATCAATAACCGGTTTTCAGGATTCCTGAACAATCTGCCAATACAGTGCGAGGGGGAGAAGCCTTAAGCTCCGTTATGCTGGGCGATGACCCCTTTGTATACAATCGCTGAGACATTGCGGATGATTTCACTGCGTGAGCGTATCCAGCTGGTATAGTTCTGAGCACTGCGCTGTTTTTCGATGATGCCGATCAGGATATAGGGGTAACGTTTACCGTCTGCACCTTTGACACTTAAGATTCCCATATCGCCGCAGACTCGCGCAGTACTGCCGGTTTTATTGTAGACATGGGTTCCTTTGGGGACCTCAGGTACCCCGGTATAGATGCGGTCGGAACTGGGTAGGGCCATCAGACGCTTGATCTCCCGGGCGCCGGCGATCTTTTTGTTCCAGACGGCATACAGGAATCGACTGTAGTCGTGTACCGACGCCCTGTTTTTATAGGTTCGTCCGTT
Organism: Candidatus Thiodiazotropha taylori; assembly: GCA_019100305.1. Classification (GTDB taxonomy): domain Bacteria; phylum Pseudomonadota; class Gammaproteobacteria; order Chromatiales; family Chromatiaceae; genus Thiodiazotropha. The sequence goes on from JAHRHW010000014.1 coordinate 2,073, forward strand.
TGCGGGGATATACTCAACCAGCAGCGTATCCTGAAAGATCGCCGGATAGTGTTTCTCAAGAATTCTTTGAACACGCTCCGGTCCTCCAACCTGACGGATCACCCAGTTAGTTGAGGGATTGTTGGAGTGCTGGATCATACGTTGCATGTGACGCCGGCTTTTCGGACCATACACCAGCTTTCCCTGCTTCACTTTATGGAAAAACGCGGCGGCGATAAAAGGCTTCACCAGACTCGCGGCCTGGAACTGGGTGTCCTCGTTGATGGTGACCAGTTTCTTGCCTGTGGTGAAGTCGAATACGGACCAACCGGTACGTTCATCTCTGGCGATCTTACCGGTACGACGTAACTCACCAATATAGGCTTCCACGGCCGTTTCGAGATCCTGGATCTGTTTGCGTTGTGAAACCGTCTTGACAGCTTTGACCGGTCTGCTGGAAGGCTCGATTTTCTGGGGTAGGGAGGCATTGCCGGCCAGTTGCCAGTTGCGTGTCTTGATCGGGCTTACAGCATCCAGCCCTCTGGCGCGCAACAGTTTTGTATGGGATTTAACAACCCGCGTAGTGGATTCGTTATTGCCGTTACGCCGGTAGATCAGGCCATACAGGTCACCCTTGGTGACGACTTTCAAATGTCTGGCGACACTGGGGCCCAGTATATTGGCAACCTGGTCCCGGTAGTCCTTAACGCTGCTTAGATTGCGCGACCAGACGTAGGAGATATCGTAACCCTGGGCTGCCGCGACAGGAACTGGCGTCAGGAGTGAGAGCAGAAGCGCCGCCAGAATGGTGTAATGCTTTGAAAACATGGTCTGATATTATGTATATTCAAAATCAAATCAATGAATTACTGGTTTATTTTAGAGTAAATTCATGGAAATTGGCAAGTATTGGTCAGCTAATTACGAAAGATCAAAGCTGATTGTAAAGAGAGGATCTGAATTAGAGGTGATTAAATTGTCTGAATTCAATCAAAACAGGCGCTATGCCAAGTTATACCGGATGCAATTAGCTCAAGCGGATGAACAAACCTGGAGACCAATCGATCAACCTTTAGCACAATAAGATTGAGTCTGGCGTTTGGCCCCATTCATTGTGCCAAGTTGGGATCGTATTCAACAATCAATCTATATGAGGTTTCAGCAACTGTAGTTTATTGGCAGGATGATAAATCGATTGCGCATCGTCAATGGCTGGGACTACAACAACTCGCTGTGTACGGTGGCTTAAGCATTAGGACAACTCTACGTTTTGAGCATGTTTAGCGAGTAGGGCTGGAATCATTGAATCAGTTATAGCTGTGGAAGTTTTAGCGTTATAAACAGAATTAAGAATAGTGATCGAGAACGCCACAAGCTATATACGGGTATTGGAATTACTCTTCTGCTCAACCGGGTGAGGATCAGACAGGGAACACTGAGTTTGATGGTTACAATCTGATGCAATGGCATGTGTATGGTGTGGTATACCCATTGCCTACATTCACGCTTGATGCGGGCCTAAGCGGAACTGGTTCAGAGGTGGTGTGTTGAGTCAGAATTAATCTTGAGGCAATGAACGACTCCCTGTTGACAACCACAGCTCGATATCGATGCGGGGATTAGATCTTGTCTATCGGGAAAGATGGTGCCGAGGAGAGGACTTGAACCTCCACGGGGTTGCCCCCACTAGCACCTGAAGCTAGCGTGTCTACCAATTTCACCACCTCGGCGTGATGTGGTTTGCCGATGCGGATCGGCTGGAGACCGCGAACTCTACAAGCAGTTTAGGTGTCTGTCAATCTTTGGTTTGGAATCGTTATGTTGTAGGCTCGCCACACTGGCCTGACAATCCCGGCTCGGAACAATTAAACCTATCAAATGGACCCGCTTATGATCTACTCACGCAACATCAAAGGCTCATCCTTCATCGGCTGGTTACTCTTGCTGCTGATGATGGCTCTGCGGCCTGCCGCAGCGATGACCCTGGAGGGGGATTATGTTCAAGGTGGGATGTTGATCGGTCAGGTTGAGCCGGGCAGTCAGGTATCGGTCAACGGTAAACCGGTAAAGGTCTCCAGCACCGGTGAGTTTCTGGTCGGGTTTGATCGGGACGCCCCATTGGAGTACAAGCTGGTGGTGAGCCGGGATGGCCAGCCCAGGCAGACTCGTCAGTTCACCATCGAGGCCCGCGAGTACCAGATACAGCGTATCGATGGATTGCCGCCGAGTAAGGTCTCTCCGCCAAAACGGGATTGGGAGAGGATCAAAAAGGACGTTGCGCAGGTTAAGCAGGCGCGCAAGCTGAATGAGGACCGTACCGACTTCCTCAACGGTTTTATCTGGCCCTCAAAGGGGGTGATATCCGGTGTCTTCGGCAGCCAGCGTATCCTCAACGGAGAACCTAGGCGTCCCCACTATGGGGTCGATGTCGCTGCACCGGTCGGTACCCTGGTAGTTGCCCCCGCCGCAGGTGTGGTGACTCTGGCCCATCCGGATATGTTCTACTCCGGCGGAACCTTGATCATCGATCATGGTCTGCAACTGTCGTCCTCATTCCTGCATCTGAGTAAGATCCTGGTTCAGGAGGGGCAGGTGGTAAAGCAGGGTGATCCGATTGCCGAGATAGGCGCTACCGGTCGGGTGACCGGTCCCCATCTCGACTGGCGTATGAATCTCCGCGCCGCCCGCATCGATCCGCAACTGCTGGTTCCGCCGATGCCCGAATAGGAGCAAGCGGCACTTGATCGGGACCAGGCCCTGATACTTATGGCCGGTTAATATGATAAAGTGCCCGTCATTCCGAAATCGTTTAATTTCACGTAATCAATGGAAAAACAATGAGACCCACGAAGCAATTGGCGATACTTTTCCTGTTTCTATGGATGCCCCTTTCTCAGGCGGATGACTTGATGTCAGTCTATCGGCTTGCGCTGGAAAATGACCCTCAGCTTCAGGCCGCGAAAGAACAGTTGAATTCGGCCCGTGAGTCGAAGAGCCTGGCCCGTTCCCAATTGCTGCCGACGATCGGTTTGGGCGCCACCTACGATGCGGTACGTAGTGATGTGAAAACCCTGCAGGGTAACTCGGTGGATGACACCAGCACCTACCGGGAGAGTGGCCTTGGATTGAATCTGACTCAACCGATCTATCGACGGGATCGGCTGGTACAGTTGGAGCAGTCAGATAGCACCATCGCCCAGGCGGAGGCGGACTTTGCCTCTGCTGAGATCGACCTAATGGTTCGTAGCACCACTGCCTATTTCGATATCCTCTCCGCTGAGGATGATCTGCGGGTCGCCAATGCGGAGCGTGAGGCGACCGGAAGACAGCTCGAACAGGCCCAGCAGCGTTTCGATGTGGGCTTGATCGCGATCACCGATGTGCATGAAGCCAAAGCGGCCTACGACGCCGCCCGGGCATCGGAGATTGCCGCTGAAAACAGCCTCGACAATGCCTGGGAGGCACTCTTCGAAATCATCGGCCCCAAGGCGAAGAGCGATCTCGCCAAGCTGGGGGATGGATTGCTGCTCAATCCACCGGTCCCCAACAGCCTTACGGATTGGTCGGATACCGCTCAGCAGCAGAACTACACTATTATTGCCGCCCGTTCCAACCTGAAGGTGTTGGAACAGGAGATCGATGTGAGCAAATCGGGACACTACCCAACCCTAGACCTGGTGGGTGGCTACTCCATCAATCGCAGCGACAGTGATACGGCAACCGAAGCGGATACCGCCAAGATCGGCCTTGCTCTCGAAGTGCCGATCTATACCGGTGGGGCGGTCAGTGCCTCGACCCGCCAGTCCCAGGCCAACTATCGTGCCGCCCAGCAGAGTCTCGATCAGACTCGAAGGGCGGTGAATCGCCAGGTTCGGGATGCTTTCCGCGGAGTACTCTCCACCATCAGTCAGGTGGAGGCACTGAAAGCGGCCACAGTTTCCGCCCAGAGTGCCCTGGAGTCGACCCAGGCCGGTTACGAAGTGGGTACCCGTACCATCGTGGATGTATTGAATGTACAACGCAATCTCTTCTCATCCCAGCGTGACTATCTGAACTCCCGGTATGGCTATATCCTCAACGGTCTGGCCTTGAAGTCCGCTGCCGGAACAATCAGTGAGAGTGATCTGGAGATGGTCAATGGCTGGTTGGAAAAGTGATTCCAAAGGGGTAGGTTTCTGTGTCAGGTAACAGTATCGGCAAACTCTTTACGGTGACCTCATTTGGAGAGTCCCATGGTCCCGCCATCGGCTGTATCGTGGATGGTTGTCCTCCTGGGCTGGCGCTTAGCGAGGCGGACCTTCAGCACGACCTGGACCGTCGCAAGCCTGGCACTTCCCGTCACACCACCCAGCGTCGTGAAGCGGATGAGGTGGAGATTCTGTCCGGGGTGTTCGAAGGCAAGACCACCGGTACGCCGATCGGTCTGTTGATTCGCAATACGGATCAACGTTCCAAAGACTACTCCGACATCATGGACCGTTTCAGGCCGGGTCATGCTGACTATACCTATAACCAGAAGTACGGTTTCCGTGACTATCGGGGGGGCGGTCGTTCATCCGCACGGGAGACCGCGATGCGGGTGGCCGCCGGCGGTATCGCCAAGAAATATCTGCAACAGCGCTACGGCATCCAGGTGCGCGGTTATCTTTCTCAGATCGGGCCGATCCGGGCGGAGCAGTTCGACTGGGATCAGGTCGAGCAGAATCCATTCTTCTGCCCGGATGCTTCTAAAGTGGCCGAGATGGAAGCCTACATGGATGAGCTGCGTAAAGAGGGTAACTCCATCGGTGCACGCATCAATGTGGTCGCCAGCGGTATGCTGGCCGGTCTCGGCGAGCCGATCTTCGACAGACTCGATGCGGATCTGGCTCACGCCCTGATGAGTATCAATGCGGTCAAAGGGGTGGAGATCGGTGACGGTTTTCTCTGCGTGGAGCAGAAGGGTACGGAACATCGTGATGAGATGACCCCGGACGGTTTTCTCACAAATCACGCCGGTGGCGTATTGGGCGGTATCTCCAGTGGTCAGGATCTGGTTGCCTCCATTGCGCTGAAACCCACTTCCAGCCTGCGACTGCCCGGCCAGACGGTGAACCGCTCGGGTGAATCGGTGGAGGTGATTACCAAAGGGCGCCATGATCCCTGTGTGGGCATTCGCGCCACACCGATTGCTGAGGCGATGATGGCGATTGTGATCATGGATCATCTGTTGCGTCATCGTGGACAGAACATGGATGTCGAGTCGGGCCTTGCAGATCTTGGTGTTTAGATAGAAGGATGCCTTACTGGCGCCTCTCTGGTTTCTACTTCTTCTACTTTGCTTCACTCGGGGCACTGCTGCCGTTCTGGGGGCTCTACCTGCAGGACCGGGGCTACTCCCCGGCAGAAATCGGTGAGTTGATGGCGGTGATCATGGTCACCAAACTGATTGCACCGAATATCTGGGGCTGGATTGCCGATCATACCGGTCAACGCATGCCGATTGTGCGTTTCGCTTCTCTCTTATCAGTGATCTGTTTCGTTGGGGTCTTCTTTGTTGAAGGCTACTGGGCACTGGCCCTGGTGATGATGCTCTTCAGCTTCTTCTGGAACGCCTCCTTACCCCAGTTCGAGGCGGTCACTATGAGCTATCTGCACGAGCGCATTCAGCACTACAGCCGGATCCGTCTGTGGGGTTCGGTCGGTTTTATTCTGGCTGTCCTGGCACTGGGCTTCATGCTCGAGGAGTGGGGTGTGGGGCTGGTGCCAAAAGTGGTGCTGGTGCTCTATCTGGGAATCTTTCTCTACAGCCTGTTGGTGCCCGAAAAGGGAGCCGGCGTGGTCCAGCATACGCAAGGTTCGATTCTCGATGTGCTGAAACGCCGAGAGATCATCGCTTTTCTGCTGGTCTGCTTTCTGATGCAGGCGAGCCACAGTGCCTACTACGCCTTCTATTCCATCTATATGGAGGAGATCGGTTACAGCAGCAGTCTGATCGGGCAGCTGTGGGCGCTGGGTGTGGTGGTAGAGGTGCTGGTGTTTCTGGTGATGCACCACCTGCTGCATCGTTGGGGTGCCAGGACGGTGCTGATCGCCAGTCTCGCGATCGCGGTGGTCCGCTGGGTACTGGTGGCGACCACCTCTGACCAGATGCCCATGGTGTTGCTGGCGCAGGTGATGCACGCAGCGACATTCGGCACCTTCCACGCAGCAGCAATCCATATGGTGCACCACTATTTTGTCGGCAAGCACCAGGGGCGGGGGCAGGCACTCTACAGCAGCATCAGTTTTGGCGCAGGTGGCGCCTTCGGCAGTCTGTTGAGTGGCTATCTATGGAGCGGCATGGGACCGGAGGCACCTTATTGGGTGGCTGCCGGCTATGCGCTGATTGCGGTGATCATTGCAATGCTCTGGCTTGGTCATCGTGACCCATCTTCTGACCAGACGGCTAAACAGGTTCAGTAGATCGAACGATGAGTGGACTCAGACCACCGCAAAGTGTCGTCAAATAGCGGTTTGGTTTTACGCTTCTGGAGCACTTCAATAAATACTTAAAATCGTGGTTAATCACTATTTGCCTCAAATCACGGTGATTAACGCCCCGTCGCGGCCAACTCACGCTTGACACCATCAGGACAGATGAGTATTTTGCCCACCTGCTGCGCTGCAGCATTAATTTCCAGCGTGCAGCCACTATTCTCAACCCAGATTCTCCCCGGAGCCCAAAACAATGGCCATTGAACGCACTTTTTCCATCGTCAAACCCGATGCGGTAGGCAAAAACCTGATCGGTAAAATCTATGCACGTTTCGAAGAGGCGGGTCTGAAGATTGTCGCTTCCAAGATGCTGCATCTCAGCCGTGAGCAGGCCGGGGAGTTCTATGCGGTACATAAAGAGCGTCCCTTCTATAATGATCTGCTCGATTTCATGACCTCAGGCCCTGTCATGGTTCAGGTGCTGGAAGGTGAGAATGCGATCAGCCGCAACCGTGAGATCATGGGTGCTACCAACCCTCAAGAGGCCGCGTCAGGCACCATTCGCGCCGATTTCGCTGAGACGGTTGATGAGAATGCGGTGCACGGTTCCGATGGTCCCGATACTGCCAAGGTAGAGATTGAATTTTTCTTTCCGGAAGGTATCTGCGAGCGTACTCGCTAAGAGGCCTCAAGATTGCTCTGCGCCAGCAGCTGCTGGCGCATGGCATTCGCTACATTTGAGAGGGTCCGCTTGCGATGAGTCACAATACCCAGTGAGCGACTCAACTGCAGCTCCGTCACCTCAAGTTTCAGAATCTGCCCCTCCTCAAGCAGGATCTCCGGCAGCAGGCTCCAACCCAGACCGATACTGGTCATCATTTTCAGTGTTTCCAGATAGTCGGTTGCCAAGGTGCAGTTGATGTTCAGCTGCTTGTCGTTGATCGACTGTTCCAACAGTGTGCGGGTATAGGTTCCCTTGGTTGGCAGTACCGCAGGATGGCTGACCAGCTGCTTGAGGCTGGTCGATTGCTGCTGGGCGAGTTGATGATCGGGTCCGACGGCAAAACAGAGCGGGTCGTGCCAGATCTTCAATGCATCAAGCGCCTCGATGGGGTTGAGGGGCAGGGTGACCACAGCCATCTCCAGCTCACCATGTTCCACCGCCAGGCAGGCCTTTTCCGACTCCATGAAGCGGATATCCAATTCGGCTTTGGGGTAAGCATCCGAAAAAATTCTCAGTGCCGATGGCAGGCGATGCAGACCGATATGGTGACTGGTGCCCATCACCAGTCGACCTGAGATCTCTCCTGAGAGATTGGAAAGACCCCGTCGGATATCAACCATCTCCTGCAGTATCTGCTCAGCCCGGGGTAGCAGTTGCCGACCCGCCTCGGTGAGGAAAACCTGCCTTCCCACCCGGTCGAAAAGGCGTACGGACAACTCCTGTTCGAGGGCTGCAACCCGCTTGCTGACGGCGGGTTGTGTCAGGTAGAGGCCTTGGGCTGCATTGGAGAACGATCTTTCCCTGGCAACCTGGACAAATGCGCGTAGCGATGCGAACTCCATATCTATTCCTAAAAAGCATGGAAAAAATGAAAAATATGAATTTGTATTATGTAGCACACTCCCCTATGTTTTGACTACCCGCCGCAGCAGATAGTGCTAGGTAGACCAGTAATAGGAGCAACAATGAGTGCCAAAACGCTTTATGACAAACTTTGGGAGTCCCATCTGGTGCGTACCGATGAGGATGGTACGGCGCTGATCTATATCGATCGTCACCTGGTACATGAAGTGACCTCGCCCCAGGCCTTTGAAGGTCTGCGTCTGGCCGGGCGTAAACCCTGGCGCACCGAGGCCAATCTGGCTACGCCGGATCACAATGTTCCTACCACAGAACGTTCGGGTGGGGTGTCGACCATTGTCGATCCAGTCTCCCGGCTGCAGGTGGAGACCTTGGATCAGAACTGTCGGGATTTCGCCATCACCGAGTTTGAAATGCTCGATCCAAGACAGGGAATCGTGCATGTGATCGGTCCGGAGCAGGGTGCCACCCTGCCGGGTATGACCGTGGTCTGTGGTGACTCCCACACCTCGACCCATGGCGCCATGGGTGCCCTGGCTTTCGGTATTGGCACCTCCGAGGTTGAGCACGTTTTGGCGACCCAGTGCCTGATTCAGAAAAAATCCAAGTCGATGCAGGTCAGGGTCGATGGGCAGGTCGCTCCCGGGGTTACCGCAAAAGACATCGTACTGGCAATCATTGGTAAAATCGGCACTGCAGGTGGCACCGGATACGCGATCGAATTCGCCGGGGATGCGATCGAAACCCTCTCCATCGAAGGTCGTCTGACACTCTGCAATATGGCCATCGAAGCAGGCGCCAGGGCGGGCTTCGTGGCGGTAGACCAGAAGACTATCGACTATGTCAAAGGTCGACCCTATGCCCCGCAAGGTGATGATTGGGATAAGGCCATAGCCTACTGGCAGACCCTGCACACGGATCCCGGCGCTGAATTCGACAAAGTTGTGATTCTCGATGGGGCCGCCATCAAACCTCAGGTCACCTGGGGCACCTCGCCGGAGATGGTGGTTGGCGTCGATCAAGCCGTACCCGATCCGGCGGACGAAGCGGATAAGGTAAAGGCGGACGGTATGCGCCGGGCGCTTGAATACATGGGACTGGAGGCGGGCACTCCAATTCAGGATATTGCGGTGGATAAGGTTTTCATCGGTTCCTGTACCAACTCCCGTATCGAGGACTTGCGCGCGGCGGCCGAGGTGGCTAAAGGCCAACAGGTGGCATCCAACGTCAAACTCGCTCTGATCGTACCGGGTTCCGGTCTGGTCAAGGCGCAGGCCGAAGAGGAGGGTCTGGATAAGATCTTTGTCGAGGCGGGATTCGAGTGGCGCGAGCCCGGTTGTTCCATGTGTCTGGCCATGAACGCAGACCGCCTGGAGTCGGGTGAGCGATGTGCCTCCACTTCAAACCGCAATTTTGAGGGGCGACAGGGGCAGGGTGGCCGTACCCATCTGGTCAGTCCCGCGATGGCTGCGGCAGCGGCCATCCATGGTCATTTCGTTGAGATCTAACTGAAGAATTAACATTAGGTGTTATTTTTAATAAATTGAAATTATTAAATTAACACTGAATTTGAGGAATAGAAGATGGAAAAATTCGAGACCTTTACCGGCATCGTCTGCCCTTTGGATCGATCCAATGTGGATACCGATGCCATTATTCCGAAGCAGTTTCTGAAGTCGATCAAACGGTCCGGTTTCGGCCCCAATCTGTTCGATGAGTGGCGCTACCTGGATCATGGTGAACCAGGTATGGATAACAGCAAGCGCCCACTGAATCCGGACTTCGTACTCAACGACCCCCGTTATCAGGGGGCTCAGGTGTTGCTGACCCGTGAGAATTTCGGTTGCGGATCATCCCGGGAGCATGCCCCCTGGGCGCTGGACGACTACGGATTCCGCATCATTATTGCCCCGAGTTATGCCGACATTTTCTTTAATAACTGTTTCAAGAATGGCATATTACCTGTTGTTCTAGATGAAAAAATTGTGGATGAACTGTTTGCTCAGGCGACCCTTGAGCAGGCACTCTCCCTAACTGTGGATCTGCAGCAACAGCAGCTGGTGGTCGGCGATGCCGAGCCTATCCCATTTGAAGTGGATCCTTTCCGTAAACACTGTTTGCTCAACGGGCTGGATGATATCGGCCTGACTCTGCAACATGTGGATCTGATCAAAGCCTATGAAGCGCGTCGTGCCGATGAAGCGCCCTGGCTCTTTTCTTGAGGTGATTTTTCGATGAGCAAACAAATTTTGATTCTGCCTGGTGACGGTATCGGGCCTGAGATTGTGACTGAAGCGGTGAAAGTGCTGGCGGCACTGCGCGATCGGTTTGGCTTCGATGTGGAGATGGATGAGGCGTTGGTCGGTGGAGCCGCCATCGACGCCACCGGTGGCCCCTTGCCTGATGCGACGCTGGAGTTGGCCAAAGAGGTGGATGCCATACTGCTGGGAGCGGTTGGTGGACCCAAATGGGAGCAGCTCGATATCTCCATCCGTCCGGAGAAGGGGTTGCTGGGCCTGCGTTCCGCACTCAATCTGTTCGCCAATCTGCGTCCGGCGATTCTCTATCCCCAACTGGCGGACGCTTCCAGTCTGAAAGCCGAGATCGTGGCCGGACTCGATATCATGATCGTACGTGAACTGACCGGCGGTATCTATTTTGGACAGCCCAGAGGTGTCAGGGAACTGGAGGGTGGCGAAAAACAGGGGTTCAATACCCTGGTCTACCAGGAGTCTGAAGTGGACCGCATCGCCAGGGTGGCCTTTGATATCGCCAGAAAGCGGGATAGTCGGGTCTGTTCCGTGGATAAGGCCAATGTACTCGAATGTACCGAACTCTGGCGGGAAGTGGTCAGCCGGGTCGGTGGAGAGTATGCCGACGTCGAACTGAGCCACATGTATGTGGATAATGCCGCCATGCAGTTGGTGAAATGGCCAAAGCAGTTCGATGTAATGGTCACCACCAACATGTTTGGCGATATCCTCTCCGATTGTGCCGCCATGCTGACCGGTTCCATCGGTATGCTGCCATCCGCCTCGCTGGATGAGCAGGGCAAGGGTATGTATGAGCCGATCCACGGCTCCGCCCCCGATATCGCTGGGCAGGGCGTGGCCAATCCTCTGGCGACCATACTCTCAGTGGCGATGATGCTGCGCTACAGTCTGAATGAACCGGAGATGGCTGACCGGGTGGAAGCGGCCGTCGACAAGGTGTTGGACCAGGGTCTGCGCACTCCCGATATCTTTGCCGAGGGGATGACTGAGGTAAATTGTGAAACCATGGGGGATGCGGTTGTTGCCGCATTGGATTGAGTGTGATGGTATTGATAGCTTGAGCCTGGAATCAGAAGAGCCACGACAGTTATTGATGGATTGGAAATGATTCCAGGCTGAATCTATGTTGATATAAGGTATCAAGTCGTCAGGAATCGTCTTGTTCGACATGTTTTTAAACGGGTTAATTGAAGATGAAAAGAGTCGGTTTCGTAGGTTGGCGTGGCATGGTGGGTTCAGTACTGATGGGCCGGATGCGTGATGAGGGGGATTTCTCCCTGATCGATGAGCCGGTCTTTTTTACCACCTCCCAGGTCGGGCAGGCGGGTCCGGATATCGGAAAACCGATTCCGGCGCTGAAAGATGCAACGGATATCGAGGAGCTGATGGCGATGGAAGCGATCGTCACCTGTCAGGGCGGTAGCTACACCAATCAGGTCTACGATCAGTTGCGTGCTGCCGGATGGCAGGGTTACTGGATCGACGCGGCTTCCAGTCTGCGTATGAAGGACCACACCCTGATCGTACTCGACCCGGTAAATGAGTCGGTGATCCGTAACGGCCTGGCCGATGGCCGGCGTGATTTCATCGGCGGAAACTGTACGGTCAGTCTGATGCTGATGGCACTCGGTGGTCTGTTTCAAGAGGACCTGGTCGAGTGGACCACCTCGATGACCTATCAGGCAGCATCCGGTGCAGGCGCGCGTAACATGCGTGAACTGATCAGCCAGATGGGTGCTCTGGAGACGGCAGTGCATGATCAATTGGTCGATCCCGCTTCAGCGATTCTGGATATCGACCGCAAAGTGGCCGATACCATGCGCGACGATGGATTCCCAACAGACAACTTCGGGGCTGCCCTTGCCGGAAGCCTGATCCCCTGGATCGATGTGCCATTGGAGAATGGCCAGAGTAAAGAGGAGTGGAAGGGCTTTGTTGAGACCAATAAGATTCTGGGACGAAGTGAGAACCCGGTACCAATCGATGGAACTTGTGTGCGAATTGGCGCAATGCGCTGCCATAGTCAGGCGCTGACCATAAAGTTACGTAAGGATGTGCCGATAGACGAGGTGGAGTCAATACTGGATGGCGCCAACAGTTGGGTAAAAGTTGTTCCCAACGAGCGTGAACTGACAGTCGATGAGCTGAATCCTGCCAAGGTAACCGGCACACTGACTGTACCCGTCGGGCGTCTACGTAAAATGAATCTGGGTGAAGAGTATCTGAATGCCTTCACTGTGGGTGATCAGTTGTTATGGGGAGCTGCAGAGCCATTGCGGCGCATGCTGAGGATTTTGCTGGAAGGGTGACGAGAAAAGCCAGCAGTTGTCCCTGACTGTGCCATTATGGCAATTCTGAGTCGGCCAGAGGGAGGTTGCCCCTTCCCTCCGAGACCGCTTGGGCTGATTGTTAAAAGTAAGACCGAATTCTCACTTTTAGCGGTTATCGCCATCAACATGTACAGTATTGCAATATTTAGTGTGATGATCCTTTAACTTTTGGTAAAAAGATCATTCATAAGCTATAGTTAGCGACTGATTATTAAGTTTATTCTAAAACCGATCGGGGCTGTACGGCGGGCCTCTGACCCACTTGTCAAGGTGACTTTTTGACTGGTGGATATGTTTTCTGGCAAGGAGGAAGCATGATTCGTAAGCTGTCTCTGGCAGTGGCTGTTGCAACAGCCTTATCACCAATGGGCGCATTAGCCCTCGGACTGGGTGAAATCCACCCTCAATCGGCACTCAATCAAACCTTCAAGGCCGATATCGATCTGCTTTCCGTTACCCAGGAAGAGTTGCAAGATGTACGTGTCTCGCTGGCTTCGCATGAGGCCTTTAAAAAAGCAGGCATGGACAGGCCTTTTCACCTGACCGGTTTGAAATTCACACCCCAGCTGACCGCATCGGGAAAACCGGTAATCATGATTACCAGTAGAGATGCGATCCGCGAGCCCTTCCTGAATTTTCTGGTGGAAGTCAATTGGCCAAAGGGCAGGCTGGTGAGGGAATTCACCGTGCTGCTCGACCCGCCAGTGACCCTGAGCCGTAAGCCGGCTCCGGTGGCTGCTCCGGTTGCCAAGAGCCAGCCTGTGGTGAGCAAAGTCATGCCCAGCCGCAGAGCACCGGCAGCCTCTGCCCCCATGTCTGAGAGTTCCATGAGTTCTGCAGGCGGCAGGGAGTACGGACCGGTACAGCCGAATGACAATCTATGGAACATCGCCAAACAGATGCAGGAAGGCGATGAGTCCATCGAACAGGTGATGATGTCGTTGCTGGATCATAATCCTTCCGCCTTCATCAACAACAACGTGAACAACCTGAAGGTTGGCAAGATTCTGCGTCTGCCTGAGGATGCAGAGGTTACTGGACTTTCCAAACGGGCCGCCCGTGATGAGTTTCTTGCTCAGACCAGAGAGTGGAAATCCGGCACAAGAGCTGCGGCTCCGAGTCGCCAGGAGAAAGCTGCTGAGGCACCTGCACCATCTGTGGCTCCGACTCCCGAGGATCGTCTGAAGCTGGTCTCTCCCAAACCTGGTGCCGGTGAATCGGCCGAGCGGGAAGGACAGGCTGAATCCGCTGAGATCGAACAGCTGCAACAAGAGATCATGCTTGTCCGGGAGTCCAATGAAGGGGCTCTGCAGGAGAACAGCGCGCTGAAATCCCGTGTTCAGGAGCTGGAAAAACAGATCCAGGACATCCAGAGGTTGTTGACCCTCAAGAGTGATCAGCTTGCCGAAGTACAGGCAGCTCAAAGTATGGCAGCTGAAAAGATGCAGGAGATGGAGCCTGCAGCTGAAGCCCCAATGGCAGAACCACCAGCTGAAGCGGCGGTACCGGCTGAAGAGATGGCAGCCGAAGAGCCGGTGGCTATGCCGGAGGCCGAGCCAATGGCGCCAATGGAGAAAGCCGCAGAACCGGTCATTCCAGTACCTGAAGGCACGGTCATCGAAGAGGTCGATATCGAGGCGAAGATTGCTGAACAGCAGGCCAAGGAACAGATGGCGCCTCCGGCTGTTGAGCCACCGGCTGTATCTGAACCACCGCCCGTCGCGAAAGCGCCGGAGAGCAAACCGGCGATGCCGGAGCCCGAGTTGGCAAAACCTCCGGTAGCCAAACTGCCTGAAAAGAAAGTCAGCTATTTCGATGGCTTGAAAGAGAACAGTACAATGGTGGCCATCATCGGTGGTGCCGGCGTACTGTTGCTAGGTTTGTTGGCGATGATCATGCGTCGTCGGAAAGAGGCCGAAGCGGAATTTGCCGAGAGCATCCTGGTTTCACCGGATAGTGATATTGCGCCTTCCGGTGTGGACGACAGCAGCTCGCTGACTTCACCGACGGATGAAACCTCTTTCATGAGTGACTTTTCACCCAGTGACATCGACGCCTTGCAGGATGAGACGGGTGAAGTCGATCCTCTCTCCGAGGCAGATGTCTATATCGCCTACGGACGTTATCAGCAGGCGGAAGAGCTGATCAATCAGGCGATTGAGAAGTACCCTGAACGGGAAGAGTTGAAACACAAACTGCTCGAGATCTACTTCTCGGCCAAAAAATCGGATGCCTACACCAACCTTGCTCAGCAGTTGCATGACAGTGGCCTGGAAGAGCAGCAGCCTGATGCCTGGTCGAAGATCGCGACCATGGGTAAAGAGCTCAATCCCGGTTACGCCCTGTTTGCTGGCGCTGCAGGAGTTGCCGCAGCGGATATGGTTGATGATATGGATGACCTGGGTCTGGATCTGGGTCAGCTGTCAGAAGAGGATGTATCAGCACCGGCTGCTGACGAAGCGGTGGCAGAAGCTTCGGTAGCGGCGGAAGATGTCTCCGATGAGCTGGACTCCATGGACCTGAGCGGTCTCGAGAACCTGGATGAGATGGATTCCGAAACCCTCGAAGCCGATCTCTCTCTGGATTCAGAATTTCTGAACAAAATGGATGGTTCCGAGTCTACACCAGCAATGGAGGATTCCGATGCGCTGGATATCGACCTGAGTGATCTTGAAGTCGAGTCTGTACCTTCCGGAATAGATTCCGCACCTGCCGCCGATGGGACGAATGAGGATCCACTGCCTTTCGATCTCTCCGACGTCGAGGATAGCGAAGCCATCGATGGTATTGAGGACCAGGTTGAAATGGAGGATTCAGAAGTGCTGGACAATCTCGATCTCGAGAGTATCGAGCGCGAGTTGGAAGGCATCTCAACCGATCTGGATGATGAGGAATCCAAGGACGCCGACGAGCTGAGCCTGTTGCAGAGCCACAGCGAGAACCTCGACCTGGATTCCACGGATGAGATCACAACCAAGCTTGACCTGGCCCGGGCCTATATCGATATGGGTGACAACGAAGGGGCCAAGAGCATCCTCGAAGAGGTTGTCGGTGAGGGAAGTGAGAATCAGCAGAAAGAGGCTCAAGAACTGTTAAGCAATCTTAGCAGCTGATTGTCATCCACTTCGGACAGATCCTGTCCGGGTTATATGAGGGGCGCACAGAGTGCGCCCTTTCTGTTTCAGGAGCTTTCAATTCGAATATGTACCGTCGTAAGACTTGTTCTTCTTTTCCTGCATTCAAAACAGCGCTGTTGGAGCGATTCACCAGCCGCCAGAGTTGGTTTGACAGAGGCGCGGACGACCCCGATCGCTGCAGGCAGACAGTTCAATGAGAGTGGCTCTGGGGGTTGAGTATGACGGCACGGCTTTTCATGGCTGGCAGTTCCAGGGGGATGTGCGCAGTGTTCAGGAGTCACTGCAGATCGCACTCTCACAAGTTGCGGATCATGAAGTAACAGTCCATTGTGCAGGACGCACAGATACGGGTGTTCACGCAACGGGACAGATCGTGCACTTTGATACCCCATCAGTAAGGACAGATCGCTCTTGGGTGTTAGGCACAAATGTCAATCTTCCTGCGGATGTCAGCATCTGTTGGGCAAAAGTGATGCCCGAAGATTTCCATGCCCGATTCAGTGCAATCGGAAGGCACTACCGCTATCTGATACTCAATCGGACCTATCGCTCTGCATTGTGGCGTGACCGGGCCGTGTGGATTCATAAACCTCTGGATGAAGAGGCGATGCACCGGGCCGCTCAGAAGCTAGTCGGTACCCACGATTTTTCCTCCTATCGGGCTCTCGGATGTCAGGCAAAACATCCGGTCAGGACCGTGCACAGTCTTTCGGTCAGCCGCCAGGGGGAGATGTTGAGTATCGAAGTCCATGCCAATGCGTTTCTGCATCATATGGTGAGAAATATAGCCGGTGTGCTGATCGCTATCGGCAAGGGGGAGCAGTCTGAGAGCTGGGCTGATGAGATCCTGGCCCTGCGTGATCGCACCCTGGGTGGGGTGACAGCACCCCCTCAAGGGCTCTGTCTAACACAGGTGGATTATCCCGAGGAGTTTGCATTGAGCTGATGGCCTTGGCGTTGTTATGGGTATCGTGCGAAAACCGCTCCTGGCCATAGCATCGGCTAATCGCTTGCTGTATCTTTCTGCAACCTATGAGAACCCGAATCAAAATTTGTGGAATCACCCGGACTGAGGATGCTCTGACAGCAACCCGCCTGGGTGCGGATGCCATCGGACTGGTGTTCTATCCTCCCAGTCCCCGCTCGGTCAGCCCCGAACAGGCGCAGCGGATTGTGAAAAGCCTGCCGCCTTTTGTTACAGTTGTGGGTCTGTTCGTGAATGAGGATAGGGCGGTTATCGAGCAGATCCTGAATCAGGTCCCCCTCGATCTGTTGCAGTTTCACGGTGATGAATCCGCTGAGGATTGTAGCAGCTTCGGCAGACCGTGGATCAAAGCGATCAGAATGCGTCAGGAGACCGACCTGCTCTCCCTGGAACAGCAATATGCGGACGCATCGGGACTTCTGCTGGATACCTATCAGGCCGGCGTGCCTGGCGGAACCGGCAAGACTTTTGACTGGGATCTGGTACCTGAGTCCCTGGCAGGAAGAGTGATTCTGGCTGGGGGCTTGAACAGTGAAAACGTGACACGGGCCGTAGCGTCTCTGCACCCCTATGCGGTTGATGTGAGCGGTGGTGTGGAAGCGACGAAGGGAATCAAAGATGCGGCAAAGATAGAAGCCTTCATTACGGGAGTGATGCGTGGTGACAACGACTGAAAAGATGATTGGGAACTATCCTGACGAGCGGGGACATTTCGGACCCTATGGTGGACTTTTTGTCTCCGAAACCCTGATGGATCCCCTGGATGAACTGCGAGAGGCCTATCAGCACTTCATGCAGGATGAGGCCTTTCTCAAGGAGCTGGACGAGGATCTGAAACACTATGTGGGACGACCCTCGCCAATCTACCACGCCAAGCGCTGGAGTGAAGAGTTGAATGGGGCTCAGATCTACCTGAAACGGGAGGATCTGAATCACACCGGGGCACACAAGGTCAACAACACAGTCGGTCAGGCACTGCTGGCCCGCCATATGGGCAAGACCCGGATTATCGCTGAGACCGGTGCGGGACAGCATGGTGTCGCTTCGGCTACCGTGGCAGCCCGCCTCGGACTGGAGTGTGTGGTCTACATGGGGGCGGTGGATATCGCCAGGCAGGAGGCGAACGTCTATCGGATGCGCCTGTTGGGTGCCGAAGTCAGATCGGTGGAATCCGGCTCCAAAACCCTCAAGGATGCCCTCAACGAAGCGATGCGGGATTGGGTTACCAATGTGGATAACACCTTCTACATCATCGGTACCGTTGCCGGCCCTCACCCCTACCCAGCAATGGTGAGGGATTTTCAGTCGGTGATCGGGCGGGAAGCGCGTCGACAGATGCCTGAGCAGGCAGGGCGACAGCCGGATGCCCTGGTTGCCTGCGTTGGCGGCGGGTCGAATGCGATTGGTTTGTTCTATCCCTATCTGGACGACCGGGAAGTCGCAATATACGGTGTCGAGGCAGCAGGCAGCGGCCTGGATAGCGGTCAGCACGCAGCCCCCCTGTGTGCAGGCAAGCCCGGTGTACTGCATGGCAACCGAACTTACCTGATGGAGGACAAGGATGGCCAGATTATTGAAACCCACTCGGTATCTGCCGGTTTGGACTACCCGGGTGTCGGTCCCGAGCATGCCTGGCTGAAGGATAGTGGTCGAGCCAACTATGTGGCGGTAACCGATCAGGAGGCGTTGGCCGCATTTCATGATCTGACGCGTATCGAAGGGATTATTCCAGCCCTCGAGTCGAGCCATGCACTGGCCTATGCGGCCAAGCTGGCCCAGACCATGCGTCGTGACCAGATCGTACTGGTAAATCTCTCAGGGCGAGGGGATAAAGACATGCACACCGTAGCAGCACAAGAGGGCCTGAAGATATGAGCATGCTCAAGGAGAAGTTTGCCCAGCTTCGGCAGCAGCAGAAAACCGCACTGGTTCCCTTCATCACCGCAGGCGACCCACTGCCTGAGATCACTGTCGATCTGATGCAGGACCTGGTCGCCGCTGGTGCTGATATCATTGAGCTGGGTATTCCGTTTTCTGATCCGATGGCGGACGGCCCGGTAATTCAGCGGGCAAGTGAGCGGGCACTGGAGTATCATGTCAGTCTCCGTGATGTGCTGGAAATGGTCAGTCGTTTCAGGCAGATGGATAGTGAGACACCGGTGGTCCTGATGGGCTATCTGAATCCGATCGAGATCATGGGCTACCAGAACTTTGCCGAACAGGCAGCTAAAGCGGGCGTGGATGGGGTGTTGGTGGTTGATCTGCCCCCCGAAGAGGGACAGGAGTTCCAACAGATAATGCTACAGCATGGCCTGGATCAGATCTATCTGGTGGCACCCACCAGTACAGCCGCTCGGATCGAGCGGATTTGTGAACTCTCCGGAGGCTTCGTCTACTATGTCTCTGTGAAAGGAGTTACCGGTGCGAGCCATCTCGATATAGAGAGTTTGGATGAAAAACTTAAGCAGATTCGAGAAAATACCGATCTGCCGGTCGGCGTAGGTTTTGGCATCAAGGATGCTGAGACCGCTGCAGCGGTCTCACAGGTTTCCGATGCCGTGGTGGTGGGCAGTGCTCTGGTTTCCCGGGTAGAAGCACTGGCCGATCAGCCTGAAAAGATTGGTGCTGCGTTGCGTGAAACGCTCTCAAACATGAGGCAGGCTATGGACAACGCTGTCCATAAATAACGATAAAGGTTAACTACATCTATGAGTTGGTTCGAAAAACTGATGCCAAGCCGGATCCGCACGGATGCCGGCCACAAACGAGCAGTCCCTGAGGGGTTGTGGGCCAAGTGTCCCGGTTGCAGCGCAATTCTCTACCGGGCGGAGATGGAAAGAAATCTGGATGTTTGTCCGAAGTGTCACTACCACAATCGAATCAGCGCCAGACGGCGGATTGAGACCTTTCTTGATCCTGAACCTCAGGAGGAGATCGGAGCCAATCTCGAGTCTATGGATCCACTGAAATTCAAAGACAGCAAGAAATACAAGGAACGCCTGACCCAGGCCCAGAAAGGATCGGGCGAGAAGGATGCTCTGGTCGCGATGCGGGGTCAGCTTAAAGGGATGGATATCATTGTCGCATCCTTCGAATTCAGTTTCATGGGTGGCTCCATGGGATCGGTAGTCGGTGAGCGATTTGTTCGGGCAGTCAACATGGCGCTGGAACGCCATACCCCACTGGTCTGTTTCTCCGCCTCCGGTGGTGCACGCATGCAGGAGTCCCTGTTCTCCCTGATGCAGATGGCTAAGACCAGTGCAGCGCTGGAACGTCTGCAAAAGCGTGGTTTGCCCTTCATCTCAGTGATGACAGATCCGACCATGGGGGGTGTCTCGGCCAGTCTTGCCATGCTCGGCGATATCAATGTGGCGGAGCCAAATGCACTGATCGGTTTTGCCGGGCCCAGGGTAATCGAGCAGACGGTGCGCGAGAAGTTACCGGAAGGCTTTCAACGCAGTGAGTTTCTACTTGAACACGGTGCCATCGATATGATTATCGATCGACGTGATATGCGAGATCGTATCTCAGACCTGATCAGCATTCTGATGAGTAAACCCCGGGCCTGACCGGCTGGTTTGCCACATATCTGACGTGGTGGATTGGATCTGATGCTATCGTTCTGATCCGCTTGCAGTAATCAGTAATGCGCTTCAACTCCCTCGAGCAGTGGCTCGACTGGCAAACAACCCTGCATCCCAAGGAGATAGAACTCGGCTTGGAGCGGGTGGCCAGTGTCTGGCGACGTCTCAATCCTGCAGGCCTGCAGTCACTGGTGGTAACCGTCGCAGGTACCAATGGCAAGGGATCCAGCGTAGCGATGCTGGAGAGTATCTACCGTCAGGGGGGCTATCGGGTTGGAGCCTATACCTCGCCCCACCTGGTGCGATACAACGAGCGTATCCGGATTGACGGGCGGGAGGTGAGCGACGAGGCCCTCTGCCTGGCTTTTGAACAGGTCGATCAGGCGCGTGGTGAGACGATTCTGACCTACTTCGAATTTGCTACTCTGGCTGCGCTGATGATCTTTGCCGACCAGCAGCTGGATCTGGTGATTCTGGAGGTCGGTCTGGGGGGCAGGCTGGATGCGGTGAATATCATCGATGCCGACCTGGCGCTGATCACCACGGTGGATCTGGACCATACCGACTGGCTTGGCAACAGCCGCGAGGAGATTGGACTGGAGAAGGCCGGAATCATGCGTCCGAAACAGCCGGTTGTGGTCGGAGATAGCGGGATACCTCAGAGTGTGCCGGGATACGCAAAGCAGATAGGTGCCGAGCTGTTCCTTGCCGGTCGGGATTTCACTGCCAGCCAGTCAGATGATCACTTGCACTGGCAGAGATTGGGAGGTGAGCCGCTGACACTGCCTCTGGGCCCCCTGACCGGTCAGGCACAGTTACACAATAGCAGTGCCGTAGTGATGGTCACTCGCCTGCTGCAGTCCAGATTGCCGCTTCAGGAGGAGCAACTCTCACAAGGCCTCAGGCAGGTTTCACTACAAGGGCGTATGCAGTTGATCGAGGGGCGCCCCAGTCTGTTGCTGGATGTGGCACACAACGCCCAGGCGGTGGCCTCATTGAAGCGCTATCTCGATCGTCTGGATTGGCCGGCTGAGGTGTATGCTCTGTTCGGTCTGCTTAAGGACAAGGATACCGAGGCCATTGTAGAGTGCGTTCATTCCGCTATATCCGGTTGGTATTTGGTTGATCTGCCCGGGGCGAGGGGACAATCGGCCGCGCAGTTGGCCAGGGTGGTTCGACAGCTTGGGGAGAAGATACCTGTGCACTGTTTTTCGGACTTTTCCGGTGCTTTCGAATCCGTTAAAAGCAATGCCAAAGCAGAAGATCTGATTCTGATATTCGGCTCCTTCCTGGTGGTTGGCGATGCCCTGGATGTTATGGAACCAAAAGCAGAATAGCTCGCTTGAGCGGCACTGACAAAAAGCTCATCAACCCAGCATGAGGTCGCATAAGGGAACTGATATACTTGCATAACGATGGATGTTGAAGCATATATCGATAGGTGACCGAAACAGGTCTGACGGGACACCGGTTACAAGTTCGAAACCGAAATTATGAGTGTTAGCAAGCCCTAGAGGTGTAAAAAAGATATGGCTCTGGAGGAGAGACTGAAACAGCGGATGCTGGGTGGCGCAGTGCTGGTAGCGCTGGTGGTCATTTTCGTGCCGATGTTGATCGATGAGCCGGTTGAGCAAAGGGATAAATCGACCCATGCCATACCGATCAAGCCTCAATCCCAACAGCATCAACCGGTTGCCAGCCA
>JAHRHW010000146.1 GCA_019100305.1 Candidatus Thiodiazotropha taylori
AGCTCCGCCAACTGTTTCTGACCAGCCCTCTTTTGTGCCACAGAACCTTTCTTGTAGAGCAGTCTGCGCTCGAGTCCGAAGATTTCGATCATCGCAGGATGTGGATAGCACTCGATCTGCCACTTGCCCTGCCCCAGATGTTGAAAACCCTCTCTGCTGAGCTGTCTGGACAACGCCACACTATCCGCTTGCGGATAGAGGGTCGTGTTGGAGGCATGGCAGGCTGCCCCTCTGGATCCATAGACTCTGGAAAGCGCTTTTTCACATGGCCGCTGGCCAGTTTGATTGGGGATGATCAGCGAGGCATCGATGGCGACTCCCGTCAAACCGTCAATATTCCTCAGATGTTGCATCAGTTGTTCGACAGGAAACAGGGCGACCTCGATGGCCTTTAGCCTGAGTACACCATCGAGCAACTCTCCAATGGCCAATGCGGTCGGATTCCTATCGCTATGCCAGGCCAGATCCACACCAAGAAGCTGTAGCTTCAATTCATCACCATCTCTCATCGATAGTCAGTCAATCGGTCATTCGTTGTTACCTTACCACGCTCACCCGGGACCAGGATCCACCCCTGGAGGAGTACAACACCACCACAACCGGAATTAATCGACTTCCCGGACACTGATCCCCCAATAGCCGGGATAGTCACCCACGGAGAGATGATTAATTGAATATACTTAACCCATCTGATAGAGATTTCAGACTGTCTGAACAGCAGCAATTTCCAGTGATTGGAAAGAAGCCGATTGTTGCGGTGCAATAGCCATAACAGCCTAAACAAGCCTGTTTAACGCAACAGGAATAACAACACTAAATTCATTGATAATAGTCAACTGCATTGATATTCTTTGGCGATTACGGAATTCAGGCATGGTATAAAAGCCCGACCATAGATTTCCTGGGTGGAACAGATCGCACGCCTCAAACTAACTAGAATCAACCCGGCATGCGATCAATCAAGTAGTAGCACAAACAGTACACGCCCCGTCGTCGATGGATCGGTTGTGTGTTTGAAAAAGAATTTAAAAAGGGGGAAGGCAACATGCCTAAAACTGTTTCCAGGCTTGCTACCTGGCTAATTCCATTCTTTCTGATTCTGGTTGTACACTCGGTTCACGGTGCTACTGAGTCCGGCATAAGCATCCTCGGAGAAGAGCCTCCGGAAGGTTTCGATCCGGTTACCGGTGAACGTATCATCTCCAACGAACGTTGCCTGACCTGCCATGGCGATGAGCAGATGAAGACCGATGTTCGCGACGATGGCAGTGAAGTGAAGATCTTCGTCCACAGCAAGCAGATTCGCGAGAGTGTGCATGGTGAACTGAACTGCAACAGCTGCCACATCACCATCGATCGAGTCCCCCACCGCAAAGCCCCGGCAGTCATCGTCGGCTGTCTCGATTGCCATCGTGAGACCTGGGAAGAGTTCAAAGACGATCCCAGCGGCAAACATGAACGACTCAAAGTGGTCAATGAGTCGATCGACAGCTACATGCAATCGATCCATGCTCAGCCCAACTCACTGGATCAGTCCCGTACCAATGCGACCTGTTACGACTGCCATGAAGCCCACAATGTGGGTGAACTGGGCAGTATTCAACGGGCTGAAAAACGCCTCAAGAATCCTGAAGTCTGCGGTAAATGTCATGAGCAGCAACTGGAGGACTATCGCACCTCCGTTCACGGTGTCGCCGTGCTGGAACAGAAAGAGAGTGAGTCGGCCGTATGCTCCGACTGCCACACCACCCACCAGATCGACTCGCCGGAAACCGACAAGGCGAAACTGGCGATCACCAAAAATTGCGGCGACTGCCACGAAGAGGCCCAACGCACCTACTTTGACTCCTATCATGGTCAGGTACACCGCCTCGGTTATACCAACACCGCCAAATGTCATGACTGTCACGGCAGTCACAAGATCAAAGGCGAGGATGACCCCACCTCGGAGATCCACGCCAACAACCGCCTGGAGAACTGCCGGGTCTGCCACGAGGATGCGAATGAGAACTTCCTCACCTTCTGGCCCCACGGCGATGCGGATGATCGGGAGAACTACCCTGGTCTGTGGTTCTTCAAGCTGTTCATGCAGACACTGATTTTCGCAGTCATGGCCTTCTTCTGGGTACACGTGTTGTTGTGGCTCTACCGTGAGGTGATGGACCGACTTCAGGGCAAAGGCTTCATCGAAGATATGGATAAACCGGACATCGTCTATTTCCGTCGTTTCCCGGTCGTCTGGCGCTGGATTCACGGCCTCTTCGCCATCTCCACAATGACCCTGATCCTCACCGGCACCACGCTGCTGTTCGCCCATACCGGTTGGGCCAAAGCGGTGGTGGTATTCCTCGGTGGCACCGAGATGGAGGGTATCATCCACCGCACGGCCGCCGTGATCTGGCTGGGAATATTCCTCGTCCATCTGATGATCGCCGTCACCAACATTATTCGTGAGGGTAAGGACTTCAAATGGTTCGGCAGCACTTCCATGTTGCCCAACTGGAAGGATTGGAGTGATCTGAAGGGCATGTTCAGATGGTTCATCGGTAAAGGTGAACGTCCGGAATTCTCCCACTGGACCTATTGGCAGAAGTTCGACTACTGGGCCCCCTTCTGGGGTGCTGCGGTGATCGGTACTTCCGGCATCATGCTGTTTGCACCGGAAAAGACAGCCCTGATTCTGCCAGGCTGGATGTTCAATATCGCCACCCTGGTACATGCTGAAGAGGCGCTGCTGGCTGCCATATTCCTCAACTCGGTGCACTTCTTCAATGTGCACTTCCGACCTGAGCGCTTCCCGATGAGTACCACCATCTTCACCGGTGCCATTCCGTTTGAGGAGTTCCGCCATGACCATCGCGAAGAGTACGAGCGATTGGCCGCCACCGGTGAGATCAACAACTACCTGGTCAGAAAACCCTCACGCCGAGCAGATCTGGCCGCCTCTTTTATCACTACGGTGTTGATCATGGCAGGCCTGGCGTTGCTGACCCTGGTACTGATCGGCCTGGTTACCTCACCGAATTGATAGGCAGGGAAACTGCAGAGAGAGAAAATGATGAAAAAGAAAATGCCCTATCTCCTGCTGGGACTCGCAGTACTGTTTCCAGCCACCGCTGCGGCGGCACCCACTGGTCAGGCGTTGGCCTTCACCTGTGCCGGCTGTCATGGCACGGACGGCTCAAGTGTCGGCCCCTCGAGTCCTTCCATCGCGGGCATGGATCCGGAGGTGTTTATCGATGCCATGCAGGGATACAAGTTCGATGAGCGCAACTCCACCATCATGAACCGCATCGCGAAAGGCTATAACGACGAGCAGATTAAAAGTATGGCCTGGTTTTTCGCCAAGCAAACACTGCGACTGAAGCCGCAGAAGCATGACGCGGCGCTGGCCAAACTCGGTACCAAACTGCACGATGAGTATTGTGAAAAGTGCCACGAGGATGGTGGCAAACCGGGCGATGCCGGTACCCTGGCAGGTCAGTGGATGCCCTATCTGCACTACACCATGGAAGATTTCGTCGACGGCCGCCGGGACTACCCGAGGAAGATGAAACGCAAAGTCGATGCCGCCATCGAGGCCGAAGGTGATCGGGCCATTCCGGCTCTGATTCACTACTACGGCAGCCAACACTGATTCCCGGGACAGGAAAAGAGCATGACAGAGATTAACCGTCGAGATTTTATTCGATTTGCCACCGTTGCCGGGGCATCCCTTGGCTTCCCCCAACTCGCACTGGCTGCCAATCCGAAAGTGGTGGTGGTTGGCGGAGGGGTCGGCGGCTGCACCGCAGCCAAGTATCTTCGCAAACTCCATCCGCAGACCGATGTCACCCTGATCGAGACCAAAAAGGTCTACCAATCGTGCTTCATGAGTAACGAAGTACTCAGTGGTGACCGTACTCTGGATTCCATCACCTTCGACTATGAGGGGTTGAAGCGTCATGGGGTAAAAGTGGTAATCGACCGGGTCGACGCCATTGAGCCCGACAAAAAACAGGTGGTTACTCAAGGCGGCGAAACATTCGCCTACGATGCCTGCATCGTCTCCCCGGGTGTGGACTTCAAGTGGGATGCGATTGAGGGTTACGACGAGAAGGTCGCTGAAGTGGTGCCACACGCCTGGTTTGCCGGTCCTCAAACAACCACCCTGCGTAATCAGATTCTGGCCATGCCGGAAGGCGGCAAGGTGATCATCGTCGCCCCACCCAATCCCTACAAGTGCCCTCCCGGCCCTTATGAGCGGGCTGCGCAGATCGCCATGTACTGCAAGCACCACAAGCCGAAGGCGAAAATCCTGATCCTCGACCCAAAGGATAAATTCTCCAAGCAGGGTCTGTTCACCCAGGGCTGGAGCAAGCTCTACGGCTTCGGCACCGAGAACAGCATGATCGAATGGGTTGGCGCTGCTGGTGGTGGCACGGTTGAGGAACTCGACCCCTCCACCATGACCCTGCAGGCGGAGATCGAAGAGTTTCAGGGTGATGTGATCAACATCATTCCACCGCAGAAAGCAGGCAAGGTTGCCTTCGCCTCCGACCTGGCGGATGGGGACTGGTGTCCGGTCAACAAACTGACCTTCGAGTCCAGCAAGCATAAAGACGTCTATGTTCTGGGTGATGCCTCGAGCGCCGCGAAGATGCCGAAATCGGCCTATGCCGCCAACTCGCAGGCCAAGGTTGCGGCGGCTGCCATTGTTTCACGTTTCAATGGTATCGAACCGCCGGATCCCACCTTCGTCAACACCTGTTACAGCATCCTCGGCGAAGAGCACGGTATTTCCGTGGCAGCGGTCTATACCCTGGACAAGAGCAGCAACACCATCCTGCCAGTCAAGGGCGCCGGCGGGCTCTCCCCTATGAATGCCTCAGATCAGCAACGTAAGCGCGAAGTCAGCTATGCACACAGCTGGTTCGCCAATCTGATCGACGACATGATGATGTAGGCAATACAACGGAAGGCCGCTAAGCGGCCTTCCGACGACACGTTCAACAACCGCAATTTCAAACCGATTCAAACCAAGGAGAGATCTGGTCTACCCTTCTCCCGATCAACATCCTCCGTTGTTCTGACACAGTTTTTACCGCACCTTTTCGCCAGATAGAGCGCATTGTCCGCCGCATCGAACAACTCCAGCATGGTCTGGCCCGGCTGATACTCTGCCACACCGATACTGATGGTAACCCTTTCATTGAACTGGGACTGTTCCTGGTCTAGCTCCTGGATTGCTTTTCTGACCTTGTCCGCAATGTAGGCTGCGTCAGCCAGGGACGATTTATCGAGCAGAATGGCAAACTCCTCTCCCCCCCAGCGAGCCAGAGTATCGATGTTTCGGATCTGGGACTGCACCACACTGGCGATCTGTTTGAGAATCTCATCCCCGAGCAGATGCCCGTAGCGGTCATTCATCGCTTTGAAATCGTCAATATCCATCAGTGCAAGGGAGAAGGATTGATTGATCCGTTGTGAACGGTTCACCTCGCTGTTGAAATTCTCTTCCAGGCCACGCCGATTCAGAAGACCGGTCAATTGATCCGTTCGGCTGATATCCAGGATTTGCTGATTGAGCCCATTCAACAGGGCAGCTGACTTGGCTCGGGAAAACTCTAGACTCCAGACCAGCCAACTCAGTGCAAACAGGGTGGCGATAAAGCGTATTTTAAAAGCATCCGTATATTGGGGAGTCAATCCATAGCTATCGCCGAAACCCAACAGCACA
Organism: Candidatus Thiodiazotropha taylori; assembly: GCA_019100305.1. Taxonomy (GTDB): domain Bacteria; phylum Pseudomonadota; class Gammaproteobacteria; order Chromatiales; family Chromatiaceae; genus Thiodiazotropha. The sequence continues at coordinate 5,720 of JAHRHW010000146.1, forward strand.
GAGAGCAGCGCTATCACAAAGAGGGACAAAAAATAGCCGTGCAAGTGGCCCAACAGGGAGATGATGATCACCACAATTGGGTAGGTCCAAAGGGGTCCGGTTGCCTCTACACCCCCACTGATAATCAGATAGACTACCTGTACCAGCATAACCGTACTGTAGAGCCAGGCTGCGATCTTGTGGTTTTCGGTCTTCAGAACAAACAGGTTGATGCCGATGGCCGCCAGAAGTGAGCCGGAGAGGAAATAGGCAGTCTCGTAACGTAGATTGATATAGCTGGCCAAGGCAAAGACAGCGAGAAAAAATGCACCGATCAGGAAGATCAGATGATATTGAATACGTCGCCGTTCAGCCTCGATTGAGTTGAAATCATTCAAGGCCTGGCGGGGATGACTGAATAGGGATCTCATCCCTTAAGCATAGACCATCCAATCATCCAACGCATTATTTAACTCACTGAAAAACTTAGGGTTTTAGTAGTTTATTTCATTCTTTGTAAAACATTGCGATTAATCAATGCGGCTGATATCGTAGTGCTGATCGAAATCATTTCTTTCAACCTTTTCAGTGAATCCTGTCGTGCCACTTGCAGTGTAACAACGGTCTACCAGATGGGGCAGGGCAACGACCGGAAAGTCATTTTCCTAACCTCTTTTGCCTGCACGGCAAGTGATGCACAGTGAGATCGGGTCGACCTGCTCAGATCGCCACCACCGAGACAACAGATACCCGTTCAAACACCTGTATCGATTTCTGAAACGGTTCACGCATCCTGGCAGTTCGGAGGCCAGTATCACAAAGCACTGACAGAAGGCTCTGCTCGGAAGCCTACCCTATCGACCGTTCCAGTTTCTCCGCTGTAATGTCTGCACTGTTGTACAACCCCCTCACTCTTGAACGGCAGGCCACAACAGTGGCTGCTAGACTGCGTCGGCAACACCAGTGAACCCCTGCCTTGTTTAACAGCGATTGGATGACATCAATCAGAGCCCGTACTTCTGGGTATTTTTCCGATAGGACTTGGGGCATTGCATGCTACCTATTGGCGAACCACAACCATTTGGTTAATTGGTCTGTCCTTTTATTTGTAATGTGGCATTCACTTCTGCCAAAACAGCCAGAAATCATTTAACCTATATATCATGGAATATCGTGTTATTTATTCCTTATATTAGCAATTATAGCGACATTCAAAGCTTCTTGATTGAAAATTCATATACCAACTCTATTCTTGTGGTTCAGTTAAATACAGTCTAAACTGCCAAAATGGTTATTGGTATGACCAAATAGGACAGATTATGGAGCGTAGAAAACTCTCGGATCAGATCGCCGAACAGCTGGAGGGCATGATTGCCGACGGCACCCTCAAGCCCGGTGAGCGTCTACCCGCCGAGAGACAGCTGGCGGAGCGTCTTGGGATCTCCCGCCCCTGCCTGCGGGAAGCGATCCAGAAACTCTCCAGCAAAGGGCTGCTGGATACCCATCAGGGGGGCGGCAACTACGTCACCGAATCCCTGGCGCACAGCTTTACCGACCCGCTGATGGCTCTGTTGCAGGACCAGCCGGACGCAGAGTTCGACACCCTGGAAGTGCGTAAAGAGCTTGAGGGCGTGGCCGCCTTCAATGCGGCCACCAGAGCAACAGAGAGCGATCGGCAACGAATCTGGAGCCGATACAACGGTATGCTTGAGATCCACCGCGCTGAGGCCTCCAGTATCGAAAAACTGCAAGTGGATGCGGCCTTCCACCAATCGATCACCGAAGCGGCTCACAATGTTGTCCTGGTGCATTTCACCAACGCCATACACGATGTACTGAAAAGCACAGTCAGCGAATACCTGGATATGTTCTATGCGCAGCCCGCATTTGTTGACGAACTCTGCAAACAGCACAATGCCATCGTCACTGCCATCATGGACCGGGATCCGGAACAGGCGCGTGACAAGGCGCGCTTACACCTGGAGTTCGCCTTTCAGGCATTCCATGAATTCAAGAGCCAGTTAAAGTTGTCCCGTAATTCAGAGTTGTATGCCTCCATGTTCGGTGAGGAATAGCAATGAACACACCGCACCGGGTTTACTTCTTCGGCACTTGCCTGATCGACCTGCTTTATCCGAAAGCGGGCCTGGCCGGTATGGCCCTGATCAAACGCCAGGGGGTGAAAGTCATCTATCCCGCCAACCAGGGTTGTTGTGGTCAACCCGCCTTCAACTCAGGCTACCGTCAGGAAGCGCTGGCGGTGGCCCGTGCCCAGCTGAACTGTTTTGCCAAAGACTATCCCATTGTGGTGCCCTCCGGCTCCTGCGCGGGGATGGTCAAACACCACTGGCCGGAGCTGTTCGCCGGCGAACCGGACGAATCCCAGGCGATCGACGTCGCAGAGCGCACATATGAACTGACCGAGTTCCTGGTCGATGTGCTGGCGCTGCAGCTGAAAGATCTGGGCCAACCAACCAAAATCGCCATCCACACCTCATGTACCGCACGACGGGAGATGGGAGTTGCCGACCGGATCGACACACTCATCGCCCAGCTCAGTCATGTAGAGGTCATGGAGCAGTCTCATAAAACCGAATGCTGCGGTTTCGGCGGTACCTTCTCCGTCAAACAGCCGGACATCTCCGGTGCCATGGTGGAGGCCAAATGCAATGCCCTGCTGGCCAGCGGGGCCGACTCGGTGATCAGCCAGGATTGCGGCTGTCTGATGAATATCGGCGGCGCACTGGAACACCAACAGCGCGACCTGCCAACCCAGCATGTGGCGGAATTTCTCCTGCAGAGAACCTCAGGGGAGGACGAATGAACCAATACCAGGCGTTCTACAAGCGCATTGACAAGGCACTGCACAACGGCCAGCTGCGGCGTAATTTCCGCAGCGCCATGGACGGGATACGGCAACGTCGTACGGCTCAGTTCCCGGATGAGCAGGAACTTCAGATACTGCGCTATCGGGCAAAAGCGATCCGTAACAAATCCCTCAGCCGACAGGCCGAACTGCTCGAACGGCTCGAATCCAAACTACAAGAGAACGGTATCCAGGTTCACTGGGCGGAGACCCCGCTGCAGGCCAATGCGTTGATCCATGAGATCCTCAAGGCAGAGAATGCGACCTCTGTGGTTAAGGGGAAGTCGATGGTCTCGGAAGAGACCGACCTTAACCACTACCTGGAGCAGCGGGGCATCGAAGTGATCGAGTCCGACCTGGGCGAATACATCCTGCAGATGGCTCAGGAGCCCCCCTCCCACATCATTGTTCCGGCAATCCACAAGAACCGTTTTGAGGTCGCCGAACTGTTCCAGAAGTTTCATCCGGAACAGCCCCACACTGACGATGTGGACGAACTGACGGGCTGCGCCCGCCAGGTACTGCGCAAGAAGTTCGCCTATGCGGATGCCGGCATCTCGGGGGTCAACTTTGCGGTCGCGGAGACCGGTACCCTCTGCCTGGTGGAGAATGAGGGTAACGGACGCCTCAGTACCACCGCGCCCCGCATCCACATCGCCATCACCGGTATCGAGAAGGTGGTGGAGAAACTCTCCGATATCCCGCCGCTGCTGGAGATCCTCACCAAGTCCGCCACCGGCCAGCCGATCACCACCTATTTCAATATGATCAGCCGACCGCGCCAGCCCGGCGAAAAGGATGGCCCTGAGCAGGTTCACCTGGTACTGCTGGACAATGGTAGATCCCGTATCCGCAGCGACGAGGAGCTGGTCGATACCCTGCGCTGCATCCGCTGCGGCTCCTGCATGAACCACTGCCCGGTCTATGTGCACGTGGGAGGACATGCCTATGGCACCACCTACCCGGGCCCGATCGGCATCCTGCTGGAACCGCAACGTCTGGGCATCGACAAAGTCGGCAGTCTCACCTCCGCCTGCACCCTCTGCGGTGCCTGCGGAGA
>JAHRHW010000147.1 GCA_019100305.1 Candidatus Thiodiazotropha taylori
GATCCGATCCTCTACAGTCAGGTTCGTGTCGGCAAGAACGGCAAGTTGTTCAAAGTCTATAAATTCCGCAGTATGCGTACCGATGCCGAGGCGGATGGTGTTGCCAGGTGGGCGACCAAAAATGACTCCCGCATTACCAAGCTGGGTGGTTTTCTGCGCAAGACCCGGCTGGATGAGTTACCGCAGATCTACAACATTTTGAATGGGGATATGAGCCTGGTAGGGCCACGACCGGAACGGCCTGAATTCGTCATGCAGTTGTCGAATGATATTCCCTACTATCCGCAGCGTCATTGGGTTAAACCCGGCCTGACCGGCTGGGCGCAGATGCTCTACCCCTATGGTGCGTCTGAAGAGGATGCCAAGCGAAAACTCGAGTACGATCTCTACTACGTCAAGAATGCCAGTACCATGCTCGACTTCGTGATTCTTTTACAGACCATCGAGGTGGTATTGCTTGGCAAGGGTGCCCAGTAGGCATTCCGATCGAATACGAAACCCATAAATTTCAAGATACTCAATTCAGTGTTTTCTCAAATGACCGTAAATTCCAGAGTCAGGCATGCAATGGCCTTGTCCGATAGCTACCATGGTATATCATCAAAAGAAGCTAAGGGCTTCAGCCGAATCAGAATTTCGGAGCTGTAACAGCATAGGATCGCTGATCACTGGGTGATGTTGTAACCAATAGATAAAACACTACAAGCGATCCTGTCAAATGAAGCGTATCGACATCTTTCCCTGGGACGATAATTTCAATACCGGTCTTCCCACGGTCGACGAGCAGCACCGTCAATTGGTGCGGATGTTGAATGAGCTGGCATCCCAGTTCGCGTTCGATTCGGAGCAGATCGACCTCAGCGAGGTATTTGACGGGCTGTTGGAGTACACGGTCTACCACTTCGAGACAGAAGAGGCCATCTGGCGTAAATACCTGCCGGATGAAGCTTTGGAGGCGAGTCACCGGGATTCCCATCAGGCCTTTATCGATGAGCTGCAGACGCTGATCAGTCAGAAAGAGCAGGGCTCCAAACATCGGGCTGCTGAACAGACCCTGGAGTTTCTGGTTCGCTGGCTGGCTTCCCACATACTTGAGTCCGATCGACATCTCTCCTATATCATTTCAGGCCTGCGGCAGGGCCTTGCGCTGGAAGAGGCCAAGCAATATGCACTGAGAGAGATGAGCGGGTTTACCCGCAAGATGATCGATATCATCCTAGCCAGTTACGGGATTCTCTCCAGCAACACATTGCGACTGATGCAGGAGCTGGTGCTGCAGAAACAACTGGAGACAAAACTGCTGCACCAGAGCGGTTTTCTCAAAGTTCTGATACAGACCTTGCCCGATCTGATCTGGTTGAAAGATCCTGATGGAACCTATCTGGCCTGTAATCCTAGGTTTGAGGGTTATTTGGGGGCCGCTGAAGATGAAATTCTGGGAAAGTCAGATGTCGATTTCATGCCGGCGGATAAGGCGGCATCTTATCGAGAGCATGATCAGGAAGTTATCCTACAGGGTGGACCGAAGGTCCAGGAAGAGTGGGTCACTTTTGCAGACGGTCATCGTGAGCTGCTGGAGACCACCAAAACGCCAATGTATGACGAACAGGCGAATCTGATCGGTATCCTGGGCATTGGGCATGATGTAACCGAGCGCAGAAAGAGCGAAGATCAATTGCGTTAGGCCGCCAGCGTTTTCGCCTCAGCCCGTGAGGGCATCATGATAACCGATCCTGACGGCACCATTCTGGATGTCAACAGTGCGTTCAGTCGAATCACCGATTACAGCCGCGAGGAGGTGCTGGGCAAGAATCCCAGGCTGCTGGCTTCCGGGCGTCACGACACGGCTTTCTACGCGGGTATGTGGCAGGAATTGCTGAAGCACGGACACTGGTCGGGAGAGATCTGGAACCGGCGAAAGAACGGTGAGGTCTACGCTGAAATGCTGACCATCAGCAATGTCTATGATGAGCAGGGCAGCCTCAAGTACTATGTGGGACTCTTCTCCGACATAACAACACTTAAAGAGCAGCAGAGAAAACTGGAGCGGATTGCCCACTACGATGTGCTGACCGGTCTGCCAAACCGGGTTTTGTTGGCTGACCGACTCTACCAGGCGATGCTTCAGGCGCAACGTCGCAACACACTGGTGGGTATCGTCTATCTGGATCTGGATGGCTTCAAGCAGATCAATGATGCTCATGGCCACGATGTGGGGGATCAGTTTCTGATTCAGCTTGCCGAGCGAATGAAACACGCCTTGCGCGAAGGCGATACCCTGTCTCGCCTGGGTGGGGATGAGTTTGTCGCGGTGTTGATGGACCTTGTGGATCATGCCGCGAGTCTCAATATTATTGAGCGGTTGATGACATCGGCAGCGGAACCGATACACGTCAAAGGTATGGAATTGAAAGTCTCGGCCAGTCTTGGCGTGACCTTCTTTCCTCAGGCAGAAGTGCTCGATGCGGATCAACTGTTGCGTCAGGCGGACCAGGCCATGTATCAGGCCAAGCAGGCAGGCAAGAATCGCTACCATATCTTCGACGCCGAACATGACCGGACGGTGCGCGGCTATCATGAGAGCCTGGAACGGATTCGCATTGCTCTAAAAAGTGGTGAGATGGTGCTCTACTATCAACCCAAGGTGAATATGCACAGCGGTGCCGTATTGGGTATGGAGGCACTGATTCGCTGGCAGCATCCACAACGAGGATTGTTGTTACCCGGTGCTTTCATGTCTGTCATAGAGCAGCATCCATTTTCTGTAGAGCTGGGGGAGTGGGTGCTGGATACCGCACTCGGACAGATCGCTGAGTGGCGACGGGCCGGGGTACCATTGCAGATCAGTGTGAACATCGATGCAATGCACCTGCAACAACCCGATTTTGTCACCCGACTGCGTTATCTGTTGGCAAAACATCCCAATGTAGAGCCTGGAGATCTGGAACTCGAGGTGTTGGAGACCAGTGCTTTGGATGAGATCGATCAGGTCTCTGAAATCATTCGTGACTGTCGTAACCTGGGTGTTGGTTTTGCACTGGATGATTTTGGCACCGGTTACTCCTCTCTCACCTATCTGAAGCGATTACCCGCCGGGCTGCTCAAGATCGATCAGAGTTTTGTGCGAGATATGCTGGATGATCCGGATGATCTGGCAATACTGGAGGGTGTGCTCGGTCTGGCATCCGCCTTCAGTCGCAACGCCATCGCCGAAGGGGTGGAAACCCTGGCGCATGGTGAGATGCTGCTGAAACTGGGATGTCAGTTTGGCCAGGGGTACGCAATCGCCAGACCCATGCCATCCAAAGAGGTTCTGCAGTGGCTAAATGATTGGCAACCAGATCAGCTTTGGAGTGAGACAGTCCGACTCAGCCGGGACGATCAACCCCTGCTGTTTGCTGCGGTCGAGCATCGGGCCTGGATCGCTCACCTGTTGCAGTATGTGCAAGGTGAGAAGCTGGCCCCACCGGTTTTGGATAGACATCAGTGCCGATTTGGTCAATGGCTGGATGGGCAAGCCAAGACCCGATTGGCCGATTCTCCAATGTTGCAGAAGATCATTTCAATTCACGAATCGATTCATGACTCTGCCGAGCAGCTTGTCAATCATAAGATTGGTGTCGAGGTGAAGGATTTCTTGAGTGAAATCGAGACATTTGAATCGCATCGCGATGAGTTGTTGCTGCTGCTGAATGAACTGATGGAGCACTCCAATCGGGATTGACAACTCAACATATGGATGCGCCGGATGAACCGTTCTTCCTGGCTCCGATCCTCAGTCGGTTACCGATCGGCGCTTTAAACCGCAGCCGCCGCTAACAGTTGACCCGATAGCTCGTTACTCTGGAGTTTGCGGGAAAACCTCAACTTCTGAGGATAGGGAAAGACATCCGCCTGTCTACCGGCTGCCAGGCTCTCCTGGGCATTCTGCCAACTGCTGATGTCAAACAGATCTGGATGCAAGTTCATCAGCATTTTGCGGATTTTTGGATCGGTGCTGATGAAAGTGATGAACTCTTCAGGAAAGATGTCATTGGGATTGACACTATACCAGGGCTCATCTCTGAACAGATCGAGAGAGCTTCTTGGCGGCGGTATTCTGCGGAAGTTACATTCACTGAGATAACAGATCTCATCATAGTCGTAGAACACCACTTTCCGCTGGTCATTGACCCCAAAATTCTTAAACAACAGGTCGCCCGGGAAGATGTTCACGCCCATCAGCTGTTTCAGCGCCAGTCCCCAGTCATCAAGGATCTTTCGTGCCATCTCTTCATCGGTCTCCGACAGATAGAGATTGAGCGGTTTCATGCGGCGTTCGATATAGAGGTGCTTGATCACCAGTTTGTCATCGTCGATCTCGAGTTGATTGGCGATGGTGCTCTGCAACTCCTCGAGTAACTTCGGTTCAAACCGATCGATTGGCAGGGCCACTTCGGCAAAGTCGAGGGTGTCTGCCATACGGCCGATTCGGTCATGTTTCTTGACCTGCAGATAGCGCTCTTTGATCAGTTTGTGGGTAACCTCTTTCTGTGGTGGAAATTGGTCACGTATTACTTTGAATACATAGGGAAAGGATGGCAGGGTAAAGACCTGCATCACAAGTCCGGGTGTGCCGGCGGCAAGGATGAATTTGTCCTCGCTGTCGTCGAGATGGTTGAGTAGATCCCGGTAGAACTCATTCTTCGCCTGTTTGTGTAGCCCAATGCTCATATAGAGCTCAGAGAGGGTTTTATCGGGCATGATGCTTTTCAGAAAAGCGACTGTAGCGGTGGGGACCGGGGTTTTGGCCATGAAGTAGGCCCGGGCAAAGCTGAACAGAGCTTCCACATGTCGGCTACGGATCAGCAGGGCGTCGACGAACAGGGCTCCCTCTTCATTGTTGATCAGTGGGATGATGAACGGACAGATTTTATCCCCATAGACCATTCTGCCGATCAGATAGGCCGCCTTGTTGCGGTAGAAGGGTGATTCGAGGATATCGAAGCGCAGATCTTGCGGTAGGCTGTCGAATCCGGCCTGCTCGATCAGCGACTCGGCCAGCAGTTTGCAATCCCTGTCGATGTCCTCGTAGGGCAGGGAGAAGTAGAAGGCGGAAAGCACGTCCCAGATGCAGCCCTGCAGATTCCCCTCATCTGGGTGGAACGACATATAGACCTGGTAGCGTTCAGAGAGGCCCTGACGATCCACCTGAGATTCGATGAAGATCTTGTCGTTATCGTAGTAACGTCTGTCAAATAGCCTGCAGAATACTGAATTATAGAAAGTTTCAGCCAGCTCAGGGCGGCTGTGGGTACGCAGAAGTTTGCTATAGATCTGTTTCACATCCTGCCACAGCCCTTCATCCAGCACCTCGATATCGAAGCTCGATTTGAGTCGTTCGATCGCCTCTTTGACGCGCAGGTCATAGAAACTGATGCGCTTTGCCGATGCCTCACGCACAGCCTGCCAGTCCGCATGTTCAAAACGCTGACGGGCAGCACTGCTGATCTCCTGAAAGAAGGAGAAGTGTCTCTCGAATCCGGTCAGGATCGAGCGGGCGATCTGTTGGGGCTGGTTCTGCATTGTTTTGGTGCGTCGTTTTTTGTTTGGTCGTTATATCTGAGTGATTAAGTAAGGTTTAGCAGATTTTTATTGCGGTGCACTATTTTTTTTGTCAAAGCTAACTATTGAGATTTTTTTGAAAATAATGTTGACCTTTTCACTATGCTTTAACGCAGTGCACAAAAAGTTGAACACGCCTCAGAGAATGGCAGTGTGATTTTTCGGCCGTTACGACCGCACCAAGCAAGTGCGCGGCGAAGAATATGAGGAGATTGAAAATTATGTCTAGTACCACATCGACTGTCTGGCATCAGGCACAAGAGGTCAGAATCACCGGCGAGATGAAGTCGGAGTATCAGGAGATACTGTCACCGGAGGCACTTCACTTCGTTGCTGAGCTGGAGCGTCTGTTTGGCGAAACCAGACGAGAGCTGCTGAAGAGCCGTTCACAACGCCAGCAACTGCTCAACCAGGGTCAACTCCCCGATTTTCTGGAAGGGACCAGCGGAATCCGGCAGTCTGAATGGACGGTTCGCCCGGCGCCAGAGGACCTGCAGGATCGACGGGTGGAGATTACCGGCCCGGTTGATCGCAAGATGCTGATCAACGCCCTCAATTCCGGGGCAAAGTGTTTTATGGCGGACCTTGAGGATGCCCACTCGCCTCACTGGAACACTACCGTCGAGGGGCAGATCAACCTGCGTGAGGCGGTCAACCGCACACTCAGCTTCGCCAGTCCGGAAGGCAAGCAGTACCAACTCGGTGATCAACTCGCCACCCTGATTGTACGTCCCCGTGGCTGGCATCTGGAAGAGAAACACATGAGTGTGGACGGCCGACGGATCAGTGGCGCCTTTTTCGATTTTGGGCTCTATCTGTTCCATAACGCCAAAACCCTGCTGGAGATGGGCAGTGGTCCCTATTTCTACCTGCCGAAAATGGAGAGCTACCTCGAGGCTCGGCTATGGCGCGATGTCTTTGCCTGGGCAGAGCAGGAGCTTGGTCTCGATCAGGGCACCATTCGCTGTACCGTACTGATCGAAACCATCACGGCGGTTTTCGAGATGGATGAAATCCTCTACGAGTTGAGAGACTACATCTGCGGTCTCAACTGTGGCCGCTGGGACTATATCTTCAGCTTCATCAAACGTTTTCATGCCAATCCGGAATTCGTCCTGCCGGACCGCAGCCAGGTCACCATGACCGTGCCTTTCCTCAGAGCCTATTCAAAGCTGCTGATCAATACCTGTCATCGTCGTGGCGCCCATGCGATGGGCGGTATGGCGGCACAGATCCCGATTCGCGACGATCCGCAAGCGGATGCGGCGGCCAAAGAGAAGGTCAGACAGGATAAGGAGCGGGAAGCGACGGACGGCCATGACGGTACCTGGGTGGCGCATCCGGGACTGGTTCCTGTGGCAATGGAGGTTTTCAATCACCACATGCCTGAGGCCAATCAGCTTGATCGTATCGATGAGTCACTATCGGTCAAGGCAGCTAATCTGCTGGCGGTGCCTGAAGGTGAAATCACCGAAGCCGGATTACTCAACAACGTGAGTGCCGCATTGCGCTATACCGCCGCCTGGATCGGTGGCCGCGGTGCAGTACCGATTCACCACCTGATGGAAGATGCCGCTACTGCCGAAATCGCCAGATCCCAGATCTGGCAGTGGATCCGCTATCCGAAAGGTGTTCTGAGCGATGGCCGCAAGGTCACCTATCAGATTTTCGAACAGGCCGTTAAGGACGAACTTCATGAGATCAGACAGGAGTTCGGAGAGCTGGCCTATGAGTCAGGCAACTTTGAACAGGCAGCTGAGCTATTGAAACAGATCGTTGCCAACGATGAGTTTGAGGAGTTCCTCACCTTGCCGGCTTACGAGCAACTAACTTGATCGGTCGTAGCGATACCACCAAAACAAAATTGAGACATGACTGGAGATGACACACATGACACGTAAAGAACAGATCGAAGCGTTGAACAAGGATTGGGCAGAAAATCCCCGTTGGACAGACGTCAAGCGCGGTTACAGTGCTGAGGACGTAGTCCGTCTGCGCGGCTCGGTTCAACCCGAATACACCTATGCAAAGAAAGGTGCCGAAAGACTTTGGGACCTGGTTCGCGGCGATGCCAAGAAAGGCTATGTGAACTGCATGGGCGCGATCACCGGTGGTCAGGCGATGCAGCAGGCAAAGGCCGGTATCGAGGCGATCTATCTGTCGGGTTGGCAGGTTGCCGCCGACGGTAATACTTCCGAAACCATGTATCCAGACCAGTCTCTCTACGCCTATGACTCGGTACCCACCATGGTGCGTCGTATCAACAGTGCCTTCAAGCGTGCTGATGAGATCCAATGGTCAAGAGAAATCAATCCCGGTGATGAAGGTCACGTGGACTATTTCCTTCCCATCGTGGCCGACGCGGAGGCCGGTTTTGGTGGTGTACTCAACGCTTTCGAACTGATGAAAAACATGATCGCTGCCGGTGCTGCCGGTGTTCATTATGAAGACCAGCTGGCGGCAGTGAAGAAATGTGGTCACATGGGTGGCAAGGTGCTGGTACCGACTCAGGAAGCGGTGCAGAAACTGATCGCCGCCCGTCTGGCAGCGGATGTAATGGGTGTGCCCACTCTGGTACTGGCCAGAACCGATTCCGAGGCAGCCAATCTGTTGACCTCCGATGTGGACGCCAACGATCAGCCCTTCCTCACCGGTGAGCGTACTGCCGAGGGTTTCTATCGGGTTAAGAACGGTTTGGAACAGGCTATCTCCCGCGGACTTGCCTATGCACCTTATGCCGATCTGGTGTGGTGTGAAACCGGTACTCCTGATCTGGGGTTTGCTCGTGAATTCGCTCAGGCGGTACTGGCTGAGAATCCAAACAAGCTGCTGGCCTATAACTGCTCACCTTCTTTCAACTGGAAGAAAAACCTGGATGACAGCACCATCGCGAAATTCCAGGATGAGCTTGCGGAGATGGGCTACAAGTATCAGTTCATTACCCTGGCAGGTATCCACAACATGTGGTTCAACATGTTCGACCTGGCTTATGACTATGCCCGCGGTGAAGGCATGAAGCATTATGTTGAGAAGGTTCAGGAGCCTGAATTCGCAGCCCGCGACAAAGGCTATACCTTTGTTTCTCACCAGCAGGAAGTCGGCGCTGGCTACTTCGACGATGTCACCACCGTGATTCAGGGTGGCGCCTCATCCGTGACCGCTTTGACCGGTTCCACTGAAGAAGAGCAATTCGACAGCGCGGCAAGCATGTAGTCTCTCCAGCGTGTGATCCAACGGTTGAATGAACCATTCAACCGCTGCCATCACATAGCTGCTACCCAGTTTTCTGCCCTTCGGCCGTGCCTCCTGGCACGGCTTTTTTTTCTTTCCAGAAAGGGTCGCTGGGCTGGCATTACTGGGCATGAGTAAGTGCTATAACTTGATATAACAGAAGAAGAAACAGATTGGAGAGTGGAGATGACTACCAGTGAGAGCACCCTGAAGACAGCCGATCTATATGACATACATGAAGAGGCATTACAGATCTGCTATCCCGGATTTCGCCACTATGGGGGACAACATGCCTTCAGCGGCCCGATCGCGACCCTGAAGTGTTTTGAAGACAATTCGTTGGTCCGGGAACAGTTGGACCAGGCAGGGCAGGGAAGGATATTGGTTGTGGATGCCGGCGGCTCACTTCGTTGCGCGATGTTGGGTGACATCCTGGCGCAGATGGCGGTGGACAATGGATGGGCAGGGATCATCATGAATGGCTGCATTCGGGATGCGGCTGAAATCGGCGAGATGCCCCTTGGGGTTATGGCACTCGCCACCAATCCGCGAAAAAGTGTAAAAAAAGGTGTCGGAGAAGTGGGCGGTGAGGTCTATTTCGCCGGGGTAAGTTTCAAGCCCGGTGAGTGGCTCTATGCGGATGAAGACGGCATTGTGGTGCTTGACCATCAAGCGACTTAGTTTGGTATTTTTGTAATCGTTGGTCCATTCGGCTCTGGTTGAGTCATAAGTTGCCTAGTGAATTCCCGGTCGGATCACGGTATAACCTGCATTCAACATC
>JAHRHW010000148.1 GCA_019100305.1 Candidatus Thiodiazotropha taylori
CCCATGCCATACCGATCAAGCCTCAATCCCAACAGCATCAACCGGTTGCCAGCCAGCCCGCTGAAAAACCAGAACAGAAGACGGTAGTGAAGGCAGCGCCAGCGAAAGCCACGGCTGAACCAGCCTCAAAAGCCAAGCCCGAGCCGAAAGCCAAACCCGAGCCGAAAGCCAAACCGGTTGTGAGTAAAAAATCGGTCGAAAAGAGTGAGCCAAAGCCGAGTGGCAAGCAAACCAAACCGCGTCCTTCTCCCACTGCCTGGATAATCCAGGTGGCCAGTCTGACAAATGAGAGCAACGCCAATAAACTGGTGCAGAGATTACGCAAAGCGGATCTGCCAGCACAGATGGCACCGGTTAAATTGAACGGAAAGCCACACTATCGTGTCAGAGTAGGTCCTGAGGTGGATCACAGACTTGCTGAAAAGATGCTTGCTAAGATAAAGAGAGAATTTAAATTGAATCCAAAACTGATGCGCTACCCTGAATAAGGGAGGCTGATTGGATTAGCGATAACAGGCTCGAGTGGATAACTGAGATGAATTTTGCAACACGCGCGCAATCCTATCTGGATGGATGGGTAGGCGAGAAGAGTACCCCAAAATGGTTGGAGGGCTTCGTCAGCAATCAGTTGCCGATCGTTGTTGCCATACTCTTGATTCTGCTGATCAGCTGGCGTGCCGCTGAACTTACCTGGGGAATGATACCGGTACCGGATGTGCCCTATCATCGTGCTCCCACAGAAACCCAGCAAACCAGCTCGGATAACTCATCCTCAAGCAGTGATACACGACTCTCAAAGGTCTCGGGTCTGCATCTGTTCGGCAAAGCCGGAGCCGTTAAAAAACCGAAGAAAGTCGATAAAAAAGCACCGGAAACCCGCCTGAATCTGACCTTGCATGGAGTTTTCGTTGCAGATCTGCCGGAAAACGGTGCAGCAATCATCGCCAAGGGCTCTGACCAGAAATATCACAAAGTGGGCAGTGCGGTGATGTCCGGTGTCACTCTGCAGGCGGTCTATACAGACCGGGTAGTACTGCTGCGAAAGGGACAGTCTGAAGTACTGCGTTTCCCCAAGCGGAAGAACAACAGCGCTCCAAGTAAACGAAAGTCTGGAAAATCCTCAAAACGAACGGTCAAAACCAAGGACAATTTTGGCCCGGGTCCGGTATCGCGTAATCCCAATCTGAGTAAATACCGGGATATGTTGCAACAGGAGCCATTGAAGGTATTTGAGTATGTCAGATTTGTGCCGGTGAAATCCCGTGACGGTATGAAAGGCTATCGAATCCTGCCGCAGAAGAATCGGGAGCTCTACAATCAACTCGGGGTGAGACCTTCGGATCTGGTTACCGCAGTCAATGGCGTACCCTTGACCAATGACAAGGAGGCGATGAAGCTGATGGATCAGCTGAAAGATGCCTCAAACCTCCAAGTGGATATCATCCGTAACGGTCAAAGCCGGACCTTGAGTTTCGATCTCAATTAGTTTTTTTTAGCTGATCAGGCCGCTAATTAAGGCTCATCACCACAAATACACGCAAATGAACGATTGGCGTCCATTCGCGGCTTGAATGAGTGTTAACAGACCCTAGCAAGCAATCTCAGCGTTTACCGCTTGCGGATACCTTCAACAGTATCCGGTCCATGCCCCGACTGGTCAGGAGACGTCGCAGCATGCCAAACAGGTAGGTCGGGAAGGTGACCGGATAGCGGATTTTCGGTCTTGGGCTTTCAAGGGCATGTATGACTTTTTTCAAAACAGCCTCAGCCGGCAGAGTGAATGGGGTAGCTGCTCCCTGTTTGCGAAGTCGCTCCAGTGTCGACTGGTAGTAGGCCCTGTGTACCGAACGCTCCGGATCGATGTTTTTCTGCCACATCGCCAGGGCATTGTCGCGGAACCGGCTCTCAATGGGGCCCGGCTCGATAAGTGACACTTTGATGCCGGATTCCGCCAATTCCAGGCGCAGAGTATCTGTCAGTCCCTCAAGGGCATATTTGCTGGCCACATAGGCGCCCCGGTATGGCAAGGTCATGAAACCGAGAATCGAGCTGTTCTGAATGATGCGTCCTGTCTGCTGCGCTCTCATTACCGGGATTACACGGCAGGTCAGGTCATGCCAGCCAAAAAAGTTGGTCTCGAACTGTTCACGCAATACCTCAACACTCAGATCCTCCACTGCGCCAACCTGGCCGTAGGCTCCGTTATTGAACAGTGCATAGAGTGTTCCGCCGGTATCCTCCAGTACCTGTTCCAAAGTATTCGCGATGCTTGCACTCTCCGTCAGATCCAGTCGGAAGGACTTGAAACCCTGTTGCTGAAGCATGCTGACATCCTCCGCCTTGCGTGCGCTGGTATAGACCGCATAGCCACGCTCCTTCAAGCCTCTGGCGACACACAGGCCGATGCCGCTGGAGCAGCCGGTGATCAGTATGCTTTTGTTATCTGTCATGGTTATGATCGACCCCATCTTGTGGTTAATCGACTGAGCGAAATCAGCCCGTCAGACTCAATCAGGAATTAAAGTTTGTCTCAATCTGACCGCTAAACCAAACAGATTAAATGTTCAGAGGCAAATCTCAACAACCGAGCTTGAAATTTGTTCTCGATGAGCACAATAACGGCAACGGAGTTTCGGAGAGAACTAGGTGGACATTGCGACACTGGTTGGTCTATTAGGTGGTTTCGGCATTATCATTGGGGCGATCGCTTCAGGTGGCGACGTAATGCTGTTTGTCAATGTTCCCTCACTACTGATTGTTGTGGGTGGCACCTTCATGGTGACGCTGATGCAGGTGTCACTCGGTGACTTCCTGGGATCATTCAGCATCGGCATGAAGGCCTTTTTCTATAAGACCGATGACCCCAAAAAACTGATCGAGGAAGCCGTTGAGCTGGCGGATATCGCCAGAAAGAACGGCCTGCTGGCCTTGGAGGGGCAGGAGATATCCAACGGTTTTCTCAAACAGGGAATCGGACTCTGTGTGGATGGCCACGATCCAGTGCTGGTCAACAAATTGCTCACCAAGGATATCGATCTGACCATTCAGCGCCATGAGGTGGGACAGACTATGTTCAAAAACATGGCTACCATGGCACCGGCCATGGGCATGATCGGAACACTGGTGGGTCTGGTGCAGATGTTGGCGAACATGTCTGACCCAGCCAGTATCGGTCCGGCCATGGCGGTTGCCCTGTTGACCACCCTTTACGGTGCGGTCATCGCGAATGCTTTCGCAACCCCGATGTCGGAAAAGCTGGCCAGAGCCAGTTCCATGGAGAAGACCAACAAATCGTTGATTATCGAAACCATCTCCGGTATTCAGGAGGGTATGAATCCACGGGTGCTGGAGCAGCTGTTGAGTACCTATCTGCCCACCGGTAAGCGTCCTGTACAGGAAGGCTGAGGATGGCTGACGAGTGCCCCAAATGTCCTGAAGGGCTACCCCCATGGCTGGCGACTTTTGCCGATCTGATGTCACTGCTGATGTGCTTCTTTGTGCTGCTGCTCTCTTTTGCCGAGGTGGATGCACAACGCTTCAAGAAGATGGCGGAATCGATGAAGGATGCGTTTGGCGTGCAGCGGGAGATTCCAGCAGTGGAGATCGTCAAGGGCACCAGCGTGATCATGCAGGAGTTCAGTCCCGGTAAACCCGAACCCTCACCGATCGAAGACATTCGGCAGATTACCAGTGATCTGGAGCAGGAGTTTCTTGACCGGGAATCCAAAGACGCGAGTGATGTGGATGAAGCCAAGGCGGCAATGCAGGCAGAGCTGGAGCGAGAGGTGCAGGCACAGGCTGAAGAGCTTCAGGAGATGCTCGAGTCCGAGATCAGTGACGGCCTGATCGATGTGGAGACAGAGTCGACCAATATCATCATTCGTATTCAGGAGAAGGGTTCATTCCCCTCTGGCAGAGCCAACCTGAATCCCGATTTCTTTGAAGTCATTTCAAAAATAACCGAAGTGATCGCCACAACTCCGGGTAAGATCATTGTGGCCGGGCACACCGACAATATTCCGATTTCCACCCGGCGGTTCCGCTCCAACTGGGAGCTGTCTTCAGCTCGGGCCGTGACGGTGGTGCATGCCATGTTGAGCAACGCCTCCATTGAAGAGGACCGTTTTCTAATCCAGGGCTATGCTGATTCCCAGCCTCTGGTAGACAATGAAACCGCTGAGAATCGGGCTCAGAACAGACGGGTTGAGCTGGTGATCAGACGTGGTGAGGATGTTGAACTCGATACTGAACCGACCGAAATCCCTGAGGAATAAATAGGAGTCAGACCGATGTCTATCGATGATCAGGAAAAAATCCAGGATGAACGCAGGGAGTTTTTCCGTATAGACGATTCGATCCGAGTAAGTTACCGGGTGATTGCGGCGGCCGACATTCCCGCCAGTATTGATGAGCAGCTGAGGGCAGGGGAGCGGTTTACCGTCATGACCCGGCTGCAGGAGATCAGCCAGCACCTGTCTGCCTCAATGCATCGTATCGAACAGCGGGATACCGATATCGCCGACTATCTGAAAGCGCTGGATGAAAAGATCAATCTGCTGGGCCGCAGTTTCCTGACAGAAGCCCGGGAGCTGCTCGATCGGCCCTCACAGCAGGTCAATCTGAGTGCCGGTGGCTTGGCAATGGATATCACCGAAGAGGTTGAAGTCGGCTCCAAGGTGGAAGTCAAGATGCTGCTGCTGCCCTCATTTTCTGGCCTGCTGGCGTATGGGGAGGTGGTTGGAAGTGAGCCATCTGACGGCGAGCATGAGGGCTACCCATACCATGTGCGGATCAATTTCACCAAGATTCGGGGTTCGGATCAGGATGCGCTGATACGACACATCACCCGTCGACAGGGTGAGATGCTGAGGCAGCGCCGTGAAATGAAGGAGCTGGAAGAGGACGGTTCCTGAAAGACATCTAACCGCGAATACGAGCTTTTAGTATTTCCTGTATTTAGCACTGAGTGACACCCAAAAACCACCACTCCAGTTACTGATTCTTCTGATTCGCGGAAATTTGCGGTGCGTGGCGTCTGTTTGCGGATACAAACCCTTACCCACACCCATGGTCAGGCTTAGGATTTAAACGGCCTTGAATATTAGTCTGTCGTGCCCAATATGGTAGGATTCAGCAATTCCAGGTGGCTGAGCTCGATTCTGTCGCCTAAACCGAATATTGAGGAAGCACGAAAATGCCGATTTATGAGTATCGTTGCCAGGCCTGTGACCATGAGTTGGAGGCGATGCAGAAGATGAGCGATGAGCCCCTGACAGAATGCCCTGAATGCAAACAGGATAGCCTCAAGAAGCTCATCTCAGCAGCTGGATTCCGCCTCAAGGGTAGTGGCTGGTATGAGACGGATTTCAAGAGCGGCAACAAGAAAAATGTCCACGATACTGGTATATCAGCAGGGAAATCAAAGGGCGGCGGTGGCGGCTCTTGTGGCTGTTAAGACAGTTTTTTGGATCTCTGAATGACATACTTACGTCGTTACCTGGTAGCTGGTCTGCTGGTCTGGTTACCGCTTGGGGCGAGCTATCTGGTGGTCAGTCTGCTGGTGGACTGGATGGATCGCAGCCTGCTGCTGCTTCCACAAGCCTATCGCCCGGAGAGTCTGCTGGGATTCCATGTTCCGGGGCTGGGCGTCGTGCTCTCCCTGGTGATTCTGTTCATTACCGGCCTGGTGGCAGCAAATCTGTTCGGCCGCCGTCTGGTGAAGCTGTGGGAGGCGATGGTCTCCCGTATTCCTCTGGTCAGGTCCGTCTACTCCGCTGTCAAACAGCTGGTGGAGACGATGTTTGCCGACAACGGCAGGTCGTTCCGCAAAGTTGTACTGGTGGAGTTTCCCCGACGCGGGCTTTGGACCCTGGCCTTTCTAACCAATGAGGAGAGTGGTCCGATCCAGGAGGCGCTCGGGCGCGAACTGGTGAGTGTCTACATTCCCACCACACCCAACCCCACCGGGGGCTATTTCGTACTTCTGCCCAAGGAGGAAGTTCGGGAGTTGGAGATGAGTGTGGATGACGGATTGAAAATGTTGCTCTCGATGGGAGCGGTAAACTCAACCTCCGGGCTTGCAGAGGCGCAAGCCAAGCCGTAACATTCCCGCTTTTTAGCCGTTCCAGCGAAATCTCACAGGATAATACCCATGCGCAGTCATTATTGTGGACAAATCAATAGCTCCCATATCGACCAGGAGGTTGAAATTTGTGGATGGGTGCATCGTCGCCGTGATCATGGTGGGGTGATTTTCATCGATCTACGAGACCGTGAAGGTCTGGTGCAGGTGGTTTATGATCCTGATCTGCCTGAGATTTTCTCACTCGCTGAGCAGGTTCGTAACGAGTTCGTGCTGCGTGTGAAAGGACGGGTCAGAGCCCGCCCCGAAGGTACCGTCAACAAGGATCTGCCGACTGGCGAGATCGAAATTCTCGGTCTTGAGCTGGAAGTGCTGAACCGTTCGGATACACCGCCATTTCAACTCGATGAGCACGAGAAGGCCTCGGAAGAGATCCGTCTGCGCTATCGCTATATCGATCTGCGCCGTCCAGAAATGCTGGAGAAGATTCGCGTCCGTGCTCAGGTGACCAAATCCCTGCGTCGTTTCCTCGAAGATCAGGGTTTCATGGACATCGAGACACCGATGCTGACCAAGGCTACCCCGGAAGGGGCGCGGGATTACCTGGTGCCGAGCCGTACCCATCCAGGCGAGTTTTTTGCCCTGCCTCAATCACCACAGCTGTTCAAACAGCTGTTGATGATGTCCGGTATGGACCGCTACTACCAGATTGTGCGCTGTTTCCGCGATGAGGATCTGCGTGCCGACCGGCAACCTGAATTCACACAGCTCGATATCGAGACCTCTTTCATGAGTGAGGACGAGATTCTGCAGCTGAATGAGGAGATGATTCGCCAGCTCTACAAAGAGGTTCTGGATGTCGACCTGCCGAATCCATTTCCACGCATGACCTACGATGAAGCAATCTCCCGTTTCGGCTCTGACCGCCCCGACTTGCGGGTACCCTTGGAGCTTGTCGATCTGGGGGATCTGATGCAGTCGGTGGAGTTCAAGGTGTTTTCCGGTCCCGCCAAGGATGCCAAAGGCCGGGTGGCGGCCATGATGGTGCCCGGTGGTAGTGCACTGAGCCGCAAACAGATCGATGAATATACCAAATATGTGGGCATCTACGGCGCCAAAGGGCTGGCCTACATCAAAGTCAATGAGCTGGCCAAGGGTATCGAAGGTCTGCAGTCACCGATTCTCAAATTCCTCCCGGATGAGGTGGTGAATGCGATTCTTGAGCGTACCGCCGCGAAGGACGGGGATCTGATCTTCTTCGGTGCCGACAAGGCTCATGTGGTCAACGAGGCTCTCGGAGCCCTGCGTGTCAAAGTTGGTCAGGATATGGAGCTGATGCAGGGTGACTGGCACCCCTTGTGGGTTGTCGATTTTCCGATGTTCGAGTGGGATGAAAACCACGATCGATGGACACCGCTGCACCATCCTTTCACCTCCCCCAAGCTGGATCAGCTGGAACTGCTCGACTCCGATCCCGGCGCCTGTGAATCCCGTGCCTATGACATGGTGATGAATGGTGTTGAACTGGGTGGTGGTTCGATTCGTATTCACCAGCAGGAAGTACAGCAGAAGATTTTCCAGTTGCTGGAGATCAGCGATGAAGAGGCTGAAGAGAAGTTCGGTTTTCTGCTCAATGCGCTGAAATATGGTTGTCCTCCCCATGGGGGATTGGCGTTCGGTCTTGATCGTCTGGTGATGCTGCTGACCGGTTCATCCTCGATTCGTGAGGTAATGGCCTTTCCAAAGACCCAGACCGCCGCCTGCATGCTTACCTCAGCGCCATCGGAAGTGGCGCCGGATCAGTTACGTGAGCTCTCCATCCGGGTACGTAAACCTGTGGTGGAAGAAGAGGCTTAGTTGCCGTTCACCACTGCTGTTGGCTTGAGCTGATCAGACAGAGATGACAGGCAGAACCTATAAGCGACCAGAGTCAGTGCTGGTGGTGGTCTATACACAGGCTGGTCTGGTATTGATGATGCGCCGGGTCAGGCCGAAACATTTCTGGCAATCGGTCACCGGCAGTCTGGAGTGGGGAGAGTCAGTCGCACAGGCGGCCCGTCGAGAGCTCTATGAGGAGACCGGTATTCTGGCCGGCAATCGACTGGTCGATCTGCGCCAGCAGGTGAGCTTTCCAATTCTTCCCGCCTGGCGTACCCGATACGCCGCTTCAGCCCATACCAATAAAGAGCACTGGTTCGCCCTGCAGCTTCCCAGTCGCCGACTCCCAAGACTGCAGGCGGCTGAACATAGTGAATACCGCTGGGTCTCGTCAGACCAGGCCCTGCGGATGGCCAGTTCGTGGACCAATCGCAACGCCATCCGCTATCTGTTGAACGGCTGCTCTTTTAATTAAGCATTGGTTTACTGAACAAATTTCCCATACAGCTTTTCGATAACCCACAGCAGTTTGCTCTTGGCTTTCGTTGCCACCGGTTTGGGTTCTGCGATTGTACCCAACCCCGGGAGCGCTTCTGGGTCAACTTAGTATCTTCTGTAGTTGGGGAATGAACTCATCAGGTTCGATATGGAAATGGTTGAACACCACCTTGCCCGAGGGATCGATGATCACCACCCATGGCGTTCCCCCGGTACGATAGTCCCGCATGGTTTGGGGATAGGTGTGTGTTTGCGGATCACCCGGATCATGCCCCATCATGATCGGCAGCTCATAACGCAGCTGCAACTTTCGCAGGTCTTCCTTGGTATTACTGCTGTAGCCTTCAAAAACGGTTTGAATCGCGAGTACCTCAACCCGCTGATCCTCGGCAAACGTGTCGGCAACCCGCTTCAGGGCCGGGAAACCGTACTCATGACAGCCTGGGCACCAGTTCTGAAAACACTTCAGATAGACCCACTTTCCGGATAACTGCTGCTGGTTGAATTCGCCGGGCCGACCCTGTGCATCGATCCAGTAGTCCACCTGCAGTGGAGGCGCCAGTCTGCCTTTGATGCCATATCGCTTGTCGTCGTCGTTGCCCATCACCTGGGGGGTGTAGCCCAGAGGCAGCAACGCCAGCGAAGCCACGGGCGCCGTGGTGATGAAATCTCTACGTGACAGGTTTCGCTTTCCCATGAAGTCTCTCCTGATTGGAAATTCTATGGTTAGGGGGCTTAAGCTCTGCCGTTCATCTGAATCGATCCGGCACAGCGTCGGCCACTGCAGTTGAGCACCTATATCACTCTACTCTTGAGGTCGGGATTTGGATTCACTCGGTTGAGAAATATTTACTGGAGGATAGCCAGTTCCATACGGTCTTCATCCAATTGTATTAGGTGACTGGATGGTGACGTTGAACTCGATTCCCGGCATCTGGCGAAAAACAGACTAGACTAATTTAACGATTGGTGTCTGCTGACAGGCCGAAATCCAAGAAATCTAATGGCTGGTTGTTTATAACAACCGGAGTCGATCAATCGAGGCTGAGGTATGAAAAAGAACGAAAAAAAACTGAAGAAGAGCGACAAGGAAAAGCTCAGCAAAAAGAATAAAACCATAGGCAAACAGGTCAAGCAGAAGAGTGCAAAACTCTCT
>JAHRHW010000149.1 GCA_019100305.1 Candidatus Thiodiazotropha taylori
GCTGCTGGGCGGCATGGGTGATGATCAGCTGACCGGTGGCCAAGGTAATGACCATCTGGAAGGTGGAGAGGGTAATGACAGCTATCAATTCAGTTCCAGTGATGGATTGGATGTCATTGAAGATATCAATGGTACTAACCGGATTGAATATATCGATCTCACATCCACCGAAGTCGATGTCAATCGTTCAGGCAATGATCTGATCATTACCGACATTCAAGGTGGTGGTCAGATTACAATCCTCAATCAATTTGGTGGAATCCAAAACTCGTCACCGATCACCCCGATTCAGGAGGTTCATTTTTCCGATGGCGTGGTCTGGGATGCTGACGAACTGCTGAATCAGATTACTCAGGGGGGAGCGGATAACGATTTGCTGGAAGGAACTGCCGAGGTGGATCGCATCCAGTCCCTGACGGGTGATGATGACGTCTATGCCCATGAGGGTGATGACTTAGTGGATGGTGGTGCAGGTGACGACTACCTATTCGGCGAGTCTGGAAACGATCTGCTCATGGGTGGTCAAGATAATGATTTTCTACTGGGTATGGAGGATCACGATCATCTGGACGGTGGCAGTGGGAATGATGTTCTGATCGGTTCCAACATCTGGCCACGCTACTACGATATCTCAGGTTTACGGGATCGATTTACAAATGATAACTACGGCTTTGATACCTGGAACCAACCGTTCTGGAGTGACGACACCCGGGCAGAATATGATCTGTTGCAGGGTGGAGAGGGTGCTGATGTATTGATTGGTTCCGGAGAGCTCTATGGTGGCAGCGGTGGCGACCGGCTAATGGGTAGCGGTGTTTTGTATGGTGAGGCGGGTGACGACCATCTGATTGTGGAAGGGGTCAATGAGCGTATCAATGGTGAATACTATGTGAGAAATGATCCTGATCGCAGAGGTTCATACTATCAACGTTATCCCCTTGCCATCTATGATGAAGACTATGGAATGTCACTGCTTGATGGCGGCGAGGGTAATGATTATTTGGAAGGAAGGGGTAACACAACCTACCGTTTCCGTCTCGGCGATGGGCAGGATACTATCTTTAACAATGACGGTTCTCAAACAGGACGCAGAGGAAGGGTACTATTTGAGGAAGGGGTTGAGGCTTCATCGGTCACTTTCCAACGTCAAGGAACAGATCTGGTTGTGCATTATGGCAATGGCAACGACAGCATAACCATTCAACGCTGGTTTGAGCGTGCCAACAATCCTGGCTACCCCTATCACAATACTTATCGTTGGCAGTTGGAGCAGTTTGAGTTTGCCGATGGCACAATCATCACCGCTGAACAGGCTTCAACCGGCTTGTCGACGGATGATGTGCCATTCGATGATTTGCCGCCTACGGATCAAGATCCTGTCACTCTGGTTGGAGATGATTGGAGTGATCAGCTCTATGGGGGTTCTGCGGATGACAGTCTGTCTGGCGCCGGGGGCTATGATCAACTATCCGGCCGGGCAGGTGACGATATATTACACGGTGGTAGAGGCCCTGATCTACTTGAAGGCGGAGACGGCAACGATACTTACCTCTACAGTCCAGGTGATGGCCTGGATATCATTGACAATCAGGATAATGATGGTGGGGTGGATGTATTGCGATTCGAGGCGGGCATTTCCCCTGATGATGTCACCCTGACACGTGATAGGAACAACCTGGTGCTGACTTTCCCCGGCGGTGGTGTCTCTGTAATCAGCTATTTTCAGGACGATGGTGAGAACACTTATGCCCTCGACACAATCGAGTTTTCTAATGGCATATCCTGGGATTATGCCTTTGTGCTATCTCATCTGACACAGGGTACAGGCGGCGCGGATGACATTTATGGCAATCTTTCAGCCGATGTGCTGGATGGTCTGGCCGGAGATGACAGTCTCTATGGTTCAGGCGGGGAAGACCAGCTCTCTGGCGGTGAAGGTGATGATCTGCTATACGGTCAGGAAGCGGCAGATACATTAAATGGTAATGGTGGCAATGATTGGCTCTATGGCGGAGCGGCGGATGACAGTCTAGTGGGTGAAGCAGGCAGTGATAACCTGGTGGGTGGATTGGGTGATGACACGCTCATTGGCGGTATCGGTGATGATCGCTACTACTACAGTCTCGGTCATGGGATGGATATAATTGACAATACTGGTGGAGGATACGACCGAATTGCATTCACAGATATCAGCTTTAACCGTCTCGGTTTATTTCAGGATGGTGATGATCTGTTGATTATGGTGGATGATGATCTTACACAATCAGTTCGGGTGACAAGTCACTTTTTGGGTGGTGATCTGGCTATCGATTTCATTCAGACCAGTGATGGTGAAACAATATCTGCCGAACAGATATTGTCATTAGTGACTCCGTTGATTCAACCACCACATCCCAATACACAGGATCATTCACTAACCTCTGGTGTTACAGGGGGATCTGTTTCGGAAGAAACCGCTCCGCCTGATGATTCGAACGATACGGGTGGTGAGCCTGTGGATGGCGATACTCCAACCGATCCGGTAGATCCGCCGACGTCTTCCAGTGATGACAGGATTACAGGTAGTGATGCCGGGGAAGTACTGATTGCTGGGGTTGGAAATGACACGCTTGATGGTGGTCTTGGTAATGATCTGCTGCTAGGGGGTAGTGGTGATGATACCTACCAATTCACCGGTGGTCAGGATAGTTTGACGGAATCCTCGGGAGTTGATCGTCTTATATTTGGAAACGGAATCACCTTCGATCAGGTCTCATCGAATCTACTCAGGTCGGGTGATGATCTGATACTCACTGTCGATGGTGGTACCGATCAGATTACCCTAACTGACTTTTTCCTCGGTGGTGACAATCTGGTGGAGAGCATTGAATTTGAAACCGGTGGATCAATCAGTGCCGAGCAGATTTTTTCCGTTTTCGGACTTCCCATACCAACTGCTGATACCGGGTTTGCACAAATCCATACCGGTGATTCTGCTGATAATCAATTGCCCGGTACTGATCAGGCAGATTTGATTCAGGGTTTTAACGGCAATGATCAATTACAGGGGAATGAAGGTAATGACCGGATTGAAGGCGGCAATGATTCAGATTCGCTCTATGGCGAGGCTGGGAACGATCTGTTGATCGGTGGTCGGGGGGATGACATCTATATCTTCAGTACTGGCGATGGTCAGGATAGGATCGATAATCGTGGTGGTGGTTTTGATACTTTGCAGTTTGAAGGTATTGAGTTTAGCGAAATCGCCAGTGGCCTGATGAGATCGGGAGATGATCTGATACTACGAGTAGGCAGTAGTTACGATCAAATAGCCCTGCAGGACTTCTTCCTTGGTGGGGACTTTGTCGTGGATAGGTTTGTATTCACGACTGGAGGTGAAATAAGTGCCGAGCAGATTTTTAATGCATTTGGTGTGACAAATCCTGATCCGTTGGGTTCTCCGGATTACTCAAATCTACCAAATGAGCAAGACTTCGAAACTATCACCCAAGGGGACGACAGTGCCGCTAACTACCTCGCTGCCAGTGGTGATGATTTTATTGATGGTGGTGCTGGTGATGACCAACTTCAAGGCAATGCTGGCAATGACTATCTAATCGGTGGATTGGGCAGTGATACCTATCTGATTGGGACATCATCCGGTCAGGATCGGATCAACAACTACGATGCCGGTAATAGTGGCATCGATATGCTCAGGTTTGAAGAGGCGGTCATTGATGATCTCTGGTTCAGTCGTGTCGGTGATGACCTGACAATCAACCTTGTTGGAAGCGATGACCAGGTGACCATTGAACAGTGGTATAGCGATCCTGCCCAGGAGGTGGATCGAATCGAGGCTGGTGGCTCAGTACTACTCAACCAACAGGTGGAGCAGCTCGTGATGGCAATGGCCAGCCACGATGTTCCATCCGGCGCTGGCAGTGTTATACCCCAGGAAGTCAGGGAGAATCTTCAGCCTGTAATTGCGGAGAGTTGGCAGACAATTGCGTGATCTTAGATCATATTCAATGATTTGATGTCCAAAAAAATCCTCTCTCCCAATGTGGGAGAGGGGCCGGGGAGAGGCGGTTTATATATTTATAATCATCAACTCTCTATTTGTGATCTATAACCATCTGTCTCGACAATTGAAATAATTTGGCATAACCAGTCCCCCCGTTTCATTTTGTTAAACTTGTTTGATCAATCGATTGTTTTGATTCACGTCGAATAGTTCATCGGCCAAAGCGTTTCAGAGTGAGTGACTGAATGGCCTCCTGTGTCTAGTCTTACACATAATTGCCAATGGCATATGTGATAGTACATGGCCACGCCTGTTATATCAGACCTCAGAAGGGAAGTATTTCAATACCTGGAAGGTGGTGCAAGTAGTCAGCGTTTTGGTATTGCAAGTACTAAAGATTATCACCAAAAAGATAATACCTGTTCTTTCCAGACTTCTTTGCCCTATACATGGCCACATCGGCTCGATTCAGAAGTTCATCGACGCTTTCAGCATGATCAGGAAAGTAGGCGATGCCGATACTGGCGCCAATTTCAAACTTATTCAGATGTGACAGTTTTAAGTTTGCGACCGCTTGAATCATTTTATCGGCTAATGATCTCACTTGCTTGTTGCTCTCTACGTCCTCCACCAACAAAGCAAATTCATCCCCACCATAGCGTGCAAAGGTGTCATTCTGTCTTACTTTTTTTACGAGCGTTTGTGCCACATCACGCAGAACTTGGTCCCCAAAAGGGTGGCCGTAGCTGTCATTGATCAATTTGAAACCATCAAGGTCAATAAACAGAATGGCATAGCGGCTATTCAGTCTCAAAGCACGACTGGCGGCCTGACTCAGGCGGTCGTTAAAAAAGCGCCGATTGGGTAGCTCCGTGAGGGGGTCGAAATGGGCTTGAAGACGTAGAGCATCTTCAGCTCTGCGTTGCGCGGTAATGTTACGCACATAGACTGAAAACCCCTTGACGCTGTCATTTGCCTCCTTGTATGGGGTGTAGCGTACTTCAACACTCTGATTCAGCATGTAGCGGTAGTTGAGTTGTTCGTCATAGGCGACGACATGACCATCAAGGACCGTATCGATATGCGGCTGTATTCTCTGCATTCCCTGCTCACCGATAAATTTTGCAACATGCTGACCAATGAAAGAGCTGAGTGGTTGGCCGGATTCAACCGCATATTGCTCATTACAAAACTGGTAATGCAGATCCGCATCCACGTAAGAGACATAGTCCGGTATGGAGTTTAAGATAAACTTCAACAAGTCCCGCTCAGCTTTTAGTTCACTGATCTCCCGTCTCAGAGAGTCACACTCATCTTCACTCTCTTTGTCAGAAGTTGGGTATTTGTTACGCTTCATTCACGATTGCCCTGAATCAACGCCCTGATGGCTAGACTGGATTTATTGGCAGGCCATCCACCAGAATCACATTTGCTGTGGCTGAAGAGAATCTCATTTTTTTCCAGGGGGCATACTCATCCGAATTGTACCATCGATGGAATGAATCCCGGTCTGGCCACTCGTGTACGACGACAATTTGTCCGGGCCAACTGCCCTCAATGGCTTCGAAATCAGGACCGGCCACGAGAAATCGGCCGTTAAATTTGTCCAGTGTTCCCTGGTGGCCATCGACATATTTTTGAAAGGTTTCCGTGTCATTGACAGAGACAGCTACTATCGAATAGCTCGGCACAGCATTAACCCCCGGTAACATGATTAAGTACTTTCACTCTATCGATCCCTATCGGCCAGATCTCATTCAACATTAGTGACAGGAATAGAAAAACTGATGCAGAGACTAGGAAATTGATGAGCCAAGCCTGTTCTTAGTCCTTGATTCGTCTGATTATGTCGGCAGTTGCACTATCGGCATAGTTTAAAATTGCCTTCTGTAAAATAGTGCGTATGCGGTCATCGGTTGCTTTCTTTCCGGAGAGATCCAGCGCTGCTGTACACTCTGACCAGCTCTGTTGTTGCAGCACTCGTTTGATCAGCAAGCGCTCATCTGACTCGTTGAGTAAGCCATCTGCAATCGAACTCAAGGCCAGTGTCTTGATGATCCCCTGGGTGTAGTCATATGCCCGGTTGCCAAAGGCATAAGCGACAGCATCGAGCCACTGCTGTTCTGTCAGGTTGGACAAAGGGGGAAGCTCGATCTCCTTGAGCAGTTGTATGAGTAGATCGGCTGGGAGTTGACTCAATGGTTCCGCCAGCAGTGCAGGTAGCTGCCTGCTATAGCTGGTTCGAGCCTGGCTGAGCATCGATTCGCCGGATGTGCTGAGTGCCTGAATATGCATCACCGATTGCTGGCTACTGCTGGCCCCTGGGTGCACACCAATCCTCACAGCTTTCATGCCATTGGCCTGCCAGAAGCGGATCAATCTTGTCTCTGCGCCATAACTGGCACCGAGATAGTCGTAAGCCTGATTCCTGGCGTAGCTCTGTATTGCTTTGAGCAGTTGCTGGCCAATGCCTCTGCTCTGCAGAGCCGGGTGGACGGCGATCCTCATGATCCGCAATCCCTTCAGGGTCGATGCGGTTCTCAATCCCAGGTGGGCGGAAAGGGATTGGGCCAGCAGGTGTCCACGGGGGCGTCGTCGGCCGAGCCAGATCTGTTCGGCAAGTTCCGCTGAAAACTCCCCTTCGGAGGCGAGCAGGGCGACGGCAACAATCTGTTGGTCATGTGTTAGCACAACCGGTTGCAGATTGGGTCCATCCAGCAGATGCCAGAGATCCCTGGGCGTGGTTCGGTAGTGGGCCAGTACCAGTAGACCGAAAAACTGCTGCAACTGCTGTTCATCATCCATCAGCTGCTTTTGATCAGGAAATGTCACGCAGAGCTGGTCGCTCTCCAGGCTCTGCTCCGGCTCAATCTGTGTTGGCTCCGCATCCAGGGCCAGCATCCGGAATACCAGCTGTTCCAGGGGATCATCCATTGCCCAACGGATGGGTGTCTTGAGTTGAATCTCCCGCCACTGGGGCCGTTGCTGATCCAGATGCTTTTTGAAGCGGTGGTTAAATCCCAGACCGGTGCCTTCGTAACCGTGTACGGTGGTGGCAAAGGCGATTCGGGGATAGTGCTCAAGCAGTTTTATCAATACAGGGGTGGGGATGGCGGCCGCTTCATCCACCAGTAACAGATCCCCCCGGGGTTTTTCCTGAATCAGCCGGTCCGGGGCCACATATTCAATCACCCCTTGCTGGTGGTGGAGTTCGACGCCATGTGCTTCCATCCCCAGTTCACTGGCAGCCATGTCGAACAGGCTCTCCACCGCTGCCTGGCGTGAGGCGGTTATGAGGATTCGTTGGTAGCCAGCCTCGATAAGCCGTGCGGCGGCGATACCCAAAGCCGAGGATTTGCCCCGGCCCCGGTCGGAACTGAGTACCAGCGGTCTTCTGCCATGACCTTTGACCACATGGATGATCGCTTCAACGGCGGTTGATTGATCATCGGTCAGGCAACTGGGATCACTAGAGACCGGTACGGGTTGGTTGGATGGGGTTGCTGTCTGTGCCGCTTTGATGCCTTCGACGGTGATTCGCGCAATACTTGGTTCTGTTTCCAGGCGTTTCGCAAGTCGGGTGAAAAAGTGGCTGGGCCTGGGAAGTTCGTAGTTGGCGACGATAATGCGCTCAGCTTCCGGGTCCGCATACGCTGCCCACTGATCCAGAGAAGGGGTCAACAACAGCAACAGTCCGCCACCGGTCAATGTGCCGCTGACCGCACCGAAGGCATCCGGATCGAATCCTGAAAAGGCGTTGTAGATCAGCAGGCCCGATTCCCTGCCCAGGTGTTGCAGCGCCTGACGATTGTCTGCATGGGCTATGCCTTCAGGAGGATGCTCTCCAATCCAGAGGGTGTTGGGATCGTTGATCACTTGAACGATCTGTTTCGCCTGTTCAATAGACCAGGATGCTTCGCCAGCGATATGCAGGAGATAGCGGTGCCGGCTCTGTTGTGCCAGTTGACGGGTCTCTGTGGCCAGTTGAATGATTGTGTTGATGGTTTTGATAATCTTTCAGGATCTGCTGTTGGTGTTGGTATCAGTGCATCATTGAAAGTGCTGCATTTGCATGTTTAAAGCATGCCATGAATCACTATTGACTGTCATACCTGTCTGTTGGATGGTGGATTGCTGTCTAAGAAAATGCTGCTACAGGTTGTTACTGTCCATTATCCATCTGATGGTGGTTTCTGGGTCCAGCATTCGCTGGGTGAGCTGCTCCCCTCTCCCCTTGTGGGAGAGGGGCTGGGGGAGAGGGGGAGAACGAATGGCACTATATTGATCAATAATAGATATGATAAAAGATGAAGGATTAAATTGGCTTTATCTTTCACGCACTTTGCGCTTCGCGCGCACCCTCTCCCCAACCCCTCTCCCATCAAGGGAGAGGGGCTTCCAGATTTGCTCAGGGTAGGCTGAAAGTTAGTGGGACAGGAATGATCATGATTCAAAAACAATCTCTAGGTCGTCCAGGGAACTTTGTAAGGGCTGCAGGGTGATGACAAACTGTGTGATAAAGCCTCATTGCAGAGTGGCTTGAACAGATGAAACAGATCAATGGCAATTGAAACGGCTGAGCGTATCCGGGTTCAGGGACTGGTGCAGGGGGTCGGTTTCCGCCCTAAGGTCTGGCACCTGGCCCGCGAGTGCGGTTTGCGTGGCGCGGTGTGGAACGATGCCCAGGGGGTGGAGATCCACCTCGGTGGTGAGGCGGCTCAGATCGACCGGTTCTGCCAGTTGTTGTTGGATGATCCACCACCCCTGGCGCGGATCGATGAGCTCAAGCGCGAGCCAGCCGACAGCCTGCCGGAGCAGGCTTCCTTTGAGATCAGCGTCAGTCAGCAGGGTGAGATCCAGACCGGTGTGGTGCCCGATGCCGCTACCTGTCAGGCCTGTATCGAGGATTTTCAGGATCCGCAGAACCGCCGTTATCGTTACCCCTTCACCAACTGCACCCACTGCGGGCCCAGACTGACCATCGTCGAGCGTATCCCCTACGACCGGGCCAACACCAGCATGCGCCATTTTCCTCTCTGTGAGGCCTGTCGCAGTGAGTATGAGAACCCGGCAGACCGACGCTTTCATGCCCAGCCCAATGCCTGTCCCGTGTGTGGTCCCAGGGTCTGGTTGGCTGATGCCCAGGGTGAAGTGATCGAGCCGAGTGAAGCCGGTGAGGATGCGATCCATGAGGCGAGCCGACGCCTCGCCCAGGGGGCGATCCTGGCGATCAAAGGCATCGGCGGCTTTCATCTCGCCTGTGACGGCACCAATGAACAGGCGGTGACGACCCTGCGGGAGCGCAAAAGACGTCATCACAAGCCCTTTGCGCTGATGGCGAGGGATTGTGAGGTGATTCGGCGATACTGCAAGCTCAGCGATACAGAAGCCGAGCTGCTGGCTGAGAGCAGTGCGCCCATCCTGTTGCTCGAACAGCTGGAGGATAACGGGCTGCCGGAGAATCTGGCGCCAGGCCAGGCGTCCCTGGGCTTCATGTTGCCCTACAGCCCCTTGCACCATCTGTTACTGGCCGACTGGGATCGGCCTCTGGTGATGACCAGTGGCAACATGATCGAGGAGCCCCAGTGTATCGACAACCGGGAGG
>JAHRHW010000150.1 GCA_019100305.1 Candidatus Thiodiazotropha taylori
GTCTGTTTTTGTGTCCAGCAAGGCAGAATGAGCGTCGTGTGGTCATTCTACATGAGCCAATAATAACGCCGCTGGGCGCAAAAACAGTCCCAGCCCCCTCATTGAGATCAATAGGGGGGATTGCGCCTGAAAAAGCGCCACGAACCGTTGCTCGTCGCTTATTTGGAACAACCAAACTACACTCCTCGCGCTTTGATTGGCGCTATTACAGGCGCAACAGGGCGCATTGGATTCGTGTTAACAGGCCCTAAACCACTTTGTCATGAAAAATCCTGGGCAGGTCCATGATCACCCGGGTACCCTCTCCCTGTTCTGAATCGATGGTGATTGCCCCTTTATGATCTGAGACGATTTTATAGGCGATTGCCAATCCGAGACCGGTTCCTTCTCCTGGTGCCTTGGTGGTGAAAAAGGGCTCGAACAGATAACCCAGGTTCTCCTCTGATATGCCTTCACCCTGATCGACAACCTGCAGTCTGATCAGGTCTCCGATCTCGTTGGCTTTGATCTCCACCGACGATCCCGGGGTGGAGGCGTGACAGGCATTGGTCAGCAGGTTGACCAACACCTGGGAAATTGCCTGCCGGTCCCCCTCGATCGACCACTCTGAGTCGCAGCTGTTGATAAAACGGATCTGGCGGCCATCATGGGTGAGTTTGACCAGCCTGATCGCCTCTTCGACAACATCG
The DNA here is from genome assembly GCA_019100305.1 of Candidatus Thiodiazotropha taylori. Taxonomy (GTDB): domain Bacteria; phylum Pseudomonadota; class Gammaproteobacteria; order Chromatiales; family Chromatiaceae; genus Thiodiazotropha. The sequence goes on from JAHRHW010000150.1 coordinate 690, forward strand.
TGCACAATGAAGTTTTGAGTGTCCGCACCAAGCCCACCGCTGCGGCTGAAGTTCATCAGGGTTTTAACGATGTCGGTGATTCGCTGGGTTTGGTTGAGAATCTCGTTGATACTCTCCTTGATCAACTCGGGATCATCTTCATGGCGCAGGTTTTGTGCCAATGAAGCGATGCCGGTTACCGGATTGCCGATCTCATGTGCCACACCGGCAGCCAGACGGCCTATGGAGGCGAGTCGTTCACTGTGTGCCAGCTCCGCTTCCAGGGTCTCCAGGTCGGTCAGATCCTCCATCAGCATGACCTGGCTGGTGCGAGCATCTTCGACTGGATGGTCCATTGGCAGCGGCGCCGGGATGGCAGCCTTATGCAGATTGAACCAGCGGCTCTTGTTGCCATGGGTCACTTCCAGATGGTGAATGTGTTCATCCGCTGCTGAAGCAAAACCACCCAGCAGATGACCCCAGGGTTCAGGCAGACGGTGCAGTGAGACACCGATTGCATCGCGGGCATTCACGCCAGTCATTACTTCCATTGCCAGATTCCAGATGGTGACCGTACGCAGCCTGTCGATGGTGCAGACCCCAAGGGGTAGATCGAGCAGGATCTGCCTGTGGTAGCGGCGCAGATTATCCAGATCCGCACTCAGACCACGAAGCCGGGTGCGGGAGTGCTCCAGTTGATCCTCGATGAAGCGCATCGAATCCGCCAGTGCGGTTTGGGTATGGATATCGAGTTGCAAGCGGCGGTTGATGATCATGTGGGCCAGCTGAGGGCCGAGCAGTCCGGAGAGGTTTCGTTCGATTCGCTCGCGCAAGCGCCGCAATTGGGATGGGCGGGTCTCCGAGCGGGTTAGACTGAGATCGCGCAGGGCCTGCTCCACCTCCCGTTGGGCCGCTTCATGTCCCAGCATCTGGGAGAGCTGTTTGGTGAATTGGGCAGTTGAGCCGGCGCTAACCATACCACCCATGGGCACAAGGGATTCACTGCAGCAGGCGTTGGCGGCCTCTTTCTCCCCGAGTGTCTGATTACTCAGCAGAGAGCCGAAGACGAACAGCAGGGTATTCAGGGCCAGCGACCAGAAGGTGGCAAACTCCCATTGATCCATCCCCGATGCGAGTCTCAACCCGGGGATATCGAATTCGGTACGTACAAAGCCGGAATTTTCCAGCAGGGGGAGAAGCAGGGTGGCGGACCAGACCGCAATTCCGGCCAGCAAACCGAGGATGAAACCCATCCGGGTGGCGCGGCGCCAGTAGAGTAGACCCACCACACCGGGCAGGAACTGGGCGACAGCAACAAAGGAGATCAGGCCGAGTTGCACCAGGCCCTGATGTTTCTCCAGCAGGATATAAAAACCGTAACCGGCCATGATGATCAGTGCGATCAACAAGCGCCGGCCAAGTAGCAGCCAGCGGTACAGGTTGACCGCCGGGTCGGGAAAATTGGTCGGCAACAGAATGTGATTCAGGGTCATCGATGAGAGGGCCAGGGTGGTGATAATCATCATCGCACTGGCTGATGAGACCCCGCCGATGAAGGCCAGCACCGGTAACCAGCTGGGCCCCTGTTCCAGGGTGATGCCAAGGGCGAAAAAGTCCGGATGAATCGGCAGCTCAATCGCTCTTCCGGCCCAGAGAATAATCGGAATCGGCAGGTTGATCAGCAGCAGAAACAGCGGGAATGCCCAGCTGGCTGTGCGCAGTGCCTTGGGTTCAAGGTTTTCGGTGAACAGCATATGAAATTGACGAGGCAATAGAAACGCAGCCGCGAACGCCAGCAATATGAGGGTGGCCCAGGGACCTTCTCGTACCGGTGCATAGAGTTTCTCCAGAGCCTCCGGGTGTTCGGCTAGCCACTGTTCCAATCCAGCAAAACCACCGAATACGCCAAACAGGGCGGTTGCTCCAATCACCAGCATGGCAACCAGTTTGACCATCGATTCAAAGGCAATGGCCAGCACCAGTCCCCGATGTTTCTCGCGGCTGGTGCTGTGTCTTGCACCGAACAGGATGGCGAACAGCACCAGCGTGCTGCAGAAGATCAGAGCGAGAATTCGTGGTGCGACGGTCTGGCTGGCAACCTGAAGTGAATCGGTGACCGCGCGGATCTGCAGCGCAATGTAGGGCAGGGTGCCCAACAACATAAACAGGGTGACCAGTATACCGGCGAGCTGGGAGCGATAACGAAAAGCGAACAGGTCCGCCAGTGAGGTCAGCTGGTACTCTCGGGTCAGACGAAGAATCGGCTGAAACAGTATTGGGGTGAAGGCGAATGCCAGGGTCACACCGAGATAGATGGTTAAAAACAGATAGCCCTGAGTCTCTGCGAAACTGACGCTGCCATAGTAGGTCCAGGATGTCGCATAGACACCGAGTGACAGTACATAGATGCTGGGGTGTCTGATAAACCTTTCAGGAATTCTGCCACTGTCTGCGGCAAAAGCGATGAGAAACAGTATTGCCAGATAGACAACGCTGATGCCGAAGAGTAACCAGAGTTCATGGTTCATGGCGTCGACGGTTTACCCAGGCAATAAAGAAGATGACAGCCAACCAGAGCAGGTAGGGCAGGTACCAGTGACTCCCAGGAGAGGTCCACCACATCATCACTGGAGTGGAGAAGAGCAATATGATCAGCAGAACAAGCGCCAGGGTGCTGTCAATCTGTCGGTCCGGGGGCGTATCAGGCATTAAGGAAGCCTAGCAGTTGTTACTTAAGGTAACAACACTCATCTGCACGGGAGAGACTCGTTTAAGGGTATTCTGACAGAGATAGAGGGACGCCCCATTCAAGGCGTCCCCCGGTTCGGACTATTTTTGTCCGTTGATATTGGTGACCATTTCGTGGAGTTTTGCGGAAAGCTCCGTGGGTTCAAATTTAGGCACATAGGCATCTGCGCCAACCCCTTTGCCCAAGGCCATGTTGGCATCAGCGGAGAGTGACGAGTGCATGATGATCGGTATGTCGCTGAACCGGGGATCCTCTTTGATCTTCTTGGTCAGGACATAACCGTCCATCTCCGGCATTTCAACATCGGTGAGGATGATCTGCACAAAGTCGCTCGGTCTGTGATCCGTGGCACTGGCTCGTTCGGCAATCTCTTTGAGCTTGTTCCAGGCTTCCGCACCATTTGAGGTACTGATGTATTTCATCCCCATATGATCGAGGGTACGGATGATCTGATCCCGGGCCACGGCTGAATCATCAGCAAACAGCAGGGTGACATCGCTGTCCTCGACCTGTTCGATTCCATCGAAGATATCCGAACCCTGTCCAAATCCTGAAGTCTGGCTGAGTACCATCTCCACGTCCATGATCATCACCAGGCGACTATCTTTCAGTTCTGTCACTGCGGTAACCAGGCCGCCATGCTGCTGGGCCATCATCGGTGGGGGAACTTTCACATCCTCCCAGGCGAGACGTTCGATGGTATCCACCGCATGCACCAGAAAGCCCTGAACATTTTTGTTGTATTCGGTGACGATGAGAATACCCGGCTTCTCTTCGGTCTGTATTCCGCAGAAGTCAGGCAGGTTGATGACCGGAATCATATTACCGCGCAAACTGACCATGCCTTCCACTGATGCCGGCATGTCCGGCGCGTGAGTGATCTCCGGTACGAGCATCACTTCGCGTACCTTGAAAACATTGACACCGTAGGTCTCTTCACGACCTGTTCTGACATCCTTTCCAAGGCTGAAAAGGAGAACCTCTAAACGATTGGTACCGGCAAGGCGTGTGCGGTCGTCTACAGATTTAATAAAATTGGACATTTTTAGTTACTCAGAATTTTGTCGCATTTCAGGTTTGTGGGTAATTTGAGCACGGCATAACGACTCTTCCCGACTGATGTTTGTAGCGTTCGATTTGGCCAAAGCTTTAGTCGCAGCCCCTTCCTCCGGCCGTTCCTGGTGAGCTGACAGTTGTCTCAGCATGAGAGAATCTCAATTTCCAACCTGACAGCTTGGAAAATTCTTATGATTTCGGTTAATAACTGAAGATAAATAACTGGAAAAAGGCTATATTTCACCCAAGATCAGCGAATGCAGCTGTTTTGCGGGTTTGAGGTCAAGATACATTGATGATTCCTGGGCCTGGCCCGATTGCAAACCGGCAATCAGCTATTTAGAGGAGAATGCGTGTGAATCCGGAAAAGGTACTGTTTGGTTTTTTTATTGTACTTGCCCTGACCCTCAATTTCGGTTTTTTTGTTGGTGAACTGGATAATCCGGACCATCACCATGTCTATGAGCTGTTTGCCGTGGTTGTGGTCAACCTGGTTGCCACCGTTCTCAAATTCGGCGACCGCACCCAGATGGGGGCTGTGCTGCTGGCCACCAGTCTGGTTGCGCTGTTACAGCTTTTCGCCGCAGCTTTGGTGTGGACTGTCGCCGTGCATGTCACTGAAACCGGATTGACAACCGTAACCATGGCCAGCATCGTTTCCCTCTCTGGTGGCGCCATGCTGGCTAACGTGGTTTCAGTGGTTCTGTTGATCATTGAAACGGTGATGTTACGTCGCTGACGCCGGCAAACGATGAACAACATCATCTTTCTGATCTTTCGGCGCATGCGGGCGCCACTGCTGACCTTGGTACTGGCTTATTCAGTGGCGATGCTAGGCCTGGTACTGATTCCCGGCCGGGATGGTGATGGCAATGTCTACTACATGGATTTTCTGCACGCCTTCTATTTTGTCAGTTATATGTCCAGTACCATCGGATTTGGCGAATTGCCCTATCCATTCACTGCAGCTCAGCGCTTGTGGGTCAGTCTGTCGATCTTTTTCACGGTAGTTGTCTGGCTCTATTCCATCGGTACTGTGTTGGCTCTTCTCAAGGATGAAACCTTCCAGAAGGCATTAACTGAACGAAGATTTGCAAGAAAAATCAGTAAATTGAGGGAGTCTTTTTATCTGGTCGCTGGTTATGGGCAAACCGGGGAGGCGCTGGTTAAGGCGTTAACCGATCGCAGTCAACATGCGGTGGTCATCGATATACTGCAGGAAAGAGTGAATCTGCTGAAGCTGGAAAACCTGCGTGAGTATGTACCCGGATTGTGTGCGGATGCACGTCTGCCAGAGCATCTGCTGGAGGCTGGTCTGAAACATCCACTGTGTGAAGGTGTGGTGGCGCTGACCAACTCCAATGAGACCAATCTGAAGATTGCGATTACCGCCAAACTGCTGCACTCCGATATTGAGGTGATCTGCCGGGCCGACTCCCACGATATCGAAAAGAATATGGCCTCTTTCGGTACCGACTATATTATCGATCCCTTCGATGCGTTCGCCCTCTATCTGGCAACGGCAATTCAAGCGCCCTGTCTCAGCCTGATGCAGGACTGGCTCTCATTGGGATTCAATGATCTGCTCAGTGATCCGATTCATCCACCCAAAAAAGGCTTGTGGGTGGTTTGCGGTTATGGTCGTTTTGGTAAAGCGGTATACGATAAACTGGTCAAAGAGGATCTTGAGGTGGTGGTGATCGAGGCTGAACCCAGTCAGACCGGCACTCCGCAGACGCAACTGGTGGTCGGCAGGGGAACGGAGGCCGATACCTTAATGGAAGCAAGTATCGAGAGAGCCGTAGGGCTGGTGGCTGGCACCGACAATGATGCCAACAATCTGTCGATCATCATGACAGCCCGGGAGTTGAATCCGGACCTGTTTGTGATCCTGCGGCAGAATCGTAAATATAATGATCCGGTGATTCAGGCGGTGGGAGCCGATATGGTGATGCTGCCGAGTGATATCATCGCCAACAGAATCCGGGTGTTGCTGGGAGTCCCGATGCAGCATCAGTTCGTCAGGCTGGCGATGCACCAGGATGACGAGTGGGCTTGTCAGCTGATCAGTCGTATCTCAGCACTGGTTACCGAGCATGCCCCGGATGTCTGGGAAGTCGCTTTCACTGAACAGGATACCCATGCGGTTTGTCAGTATGTCCGGGAGGGACGCAACCTGACTCTGGGAGAGTTGAGTACCGACCCCCGGGACCGCACCAGTCCATTACCCTGTATTCCTCTGATGTTATTGAGGCACAATGATTTCAGTTTGCTGCCGGGGGCGGACCTGGTGGTACAAAAAGATGACCGTTTACTCTTCTGCGGCAGGGTGTCGGCTAAACACAGGATGGAATGGACCCTGCAAAATGAAAACGCCTTGAACTATATTCTAACGGGTGAGACCAGACCACAGGGCTGGATCTGGCGCAGACTGCAAAAAAGAGAGGTGACATGAGTCAACTACTAGAAAAACTGCATCGAGACCACATCAATCTTGCCCGTCTACTCGACCTGCTCTCTGCAGAACTGGATGCACTGGCTGCTGGTCACGAATCGAACTTCGATCTGAAGATAGAGATGTTGGATTACATCGAGCACTATGCCGAACAGTCTCATCATCCTACCGAGGATCAGATCAACGCGGTTGCCTTCAAGAAAAAATCGATGCAACCCCATGCGGCTCTCTATGAACGGATCTGTCGCGAGCATGTCAGCCTGTTGGGGCTGGCCAATCGTTTCCGAACCACCCTGGAGGGGGCGATGCAGGGTGAAGTGTTGCTTCGTGATGAAGTGGAGACGCAGGGGCGGGAGTTTGTCGCCTTGCAACGCCAGCATATCGACCTGGAAGAGGAGGAGGTATTCCCTCTGGTGGATCAGGCCTTGAATGAGAAGGATTGGCAAAAACTCGAAGCAGAGATTACTCATGGCGAAGATCCGGTATTCCATCGTCAGGATTACAATCGCTTCCGCAGTCTGATCGACTATCTGAAAGCCCATGAGACAGAGTAGGGATCAGAATGGGTAGCCAATCGACGGTTTTAGCGGAATAAGCCTGCCATCGCTTCCATTTCAATGCCATTGGTGCAACCGACGCACGAATTAGACTGGTGTTAACAACCCCTGACTGGGCCTGTTTGATCTGAGCGACTGCCGGCGTTACAGCTTTCCACAGTAAAGGATCAATGCAGGTTGGCCGATAGGTTACTCAAATAGCGGATTATGTTGATCGGCGGTTTTCTATACATTTCTAGGTTGGTCGGGCGATGTTGGCTTCTCTGCAATCAAAAGGACGGGGATTAGTTTTACTAGGTATCTTGCTGATGCTTGGCAGGCCCGATTTGGCCCTGTCTGGCGCCATGCCATTGGAATCGCAGATCTATATGGCAGGCCTGCATGAATCAGAATGGGTATTTGCCGGCTCCGATATCAGCTGCGAACTGCGCCACAAAGTACCTCAGTTCGGTCAGGCCATCTTCCGCCGTATTGCCGGTGACGATTTGTTTTTTCGAATCAACAGTTTCCAGCCGATTCCCGAAAAACTGGAAGGGACTTTGAGAGAGGTCTCCCCCGCCTGGGAGCACCACCTACCGGATGATCTGCAACAGCATCTGGTGATCCACACAGGGATGCGGCCTATCCGATTGGGACGCAAACCGGCCGGTTGGTTGTTGACCTCGCTCTCCAAGGGGCAGGTCGGCAGTTTTGACTTTCTCGATTGGGATGACAGTCGCAGGCAGGTGCATGTGCGTCTGTCACCGGTGAAATTTCAGAAACCCTATCGGCAGTTTAAACAGTGTCTCAGCAAACTCTCCACAGAGGGCTTCGAGACGTTGAAGGAGTCAACCGTACTGTTTGCCCTGGATGTACACGATCTGAACAAAAAGGCGAAACAGCGGCTGGATCACCTGGTTAAATATATCCTGGCGGACGAAAAACTGGTGGGTATCACGGTAGCCGGCCATGCGGATGATCAGGGGACTCGCCGATACAATAAAAAGCTTTCTGCTAGAAGGGCAGCGACAGTCTCCAACTATCTGGTTTCAAAAGGTGTCGATGCGGGCATAATCCGCAAACGTCACTATGGTGAATCCAGGCCGGCGATCCCGAAACGGAGTGAACGGGCGAGGGCAGCCAATAGGCGGGCAAAGATCAGTCTCAGCCGTGGTGACCGGTAATTCGCGTAGTCTGATCATTCAACCTTGCTTATTTTCAGGTTAAATAAAGCCAAATCAGTGCCGCGTAGCTTTGGTAATGCTTCTTGACTAGAATCAGGTCTAAGGCCAGTTGATACGAATCCAATCAGCCCTCAGGGTTGCATCTTAAATGGCATTGCGCAGCAATGTTTGCCGCCCAACTAACATAGCCAAACATCTATAGTCGCGTTTTGACTTGCACATTTTCAGGGTCAGCAGGGTCGATTGGATTCGTTTTGACAGGCCCAAACAAGCTTGTTCAAACAATAATTAGCCTGATGAGGGGAGTTTTGATACTTCCGGCACAGCATGTGCAGGGTGACCTATATATCTGAACAACGATAATCACAAAACTTGAGGAGACAGACTTATGGCACGTGTTGCACTCGTGACTGGTGGTACCCGGGGTATTGGTGAGGCGATCAGCCTGGCACTGAAAGAGGCTGGTTATACGGTGGCTGCAAATTATGGGGGTAATGATCAGGCGGCAGAGGCCTTCACCCAGAAAACCGGTATTCAGGCCTATAAGTTTGATGTCAGTGACTATGAGGCGGTCGCCGCAGGGATTCGCAAGATTGAAGAAGAACTCGGGCCAATTGATGTGCTGATCAATAATGCGGGCATCACCCGTGATTCAACCATGCATAAAATGTCCTTTGAAAACTGGGACAGGGTAATACAGACTAACTTGGCCTCCTGCTTCAATACCTGCCATGCGGTGATCAACGGTATGCGTGAAAGAGGCTTCGGACGTATTGTCAACGTGGGTTCAGTGAACGGACAGGCGGGACAATACGGTCAGGTGAACTATGCTGCAGCCAAATCCGGTATTCATGGTTTTACCAAGGCTCTGGCCAAAGAGGGGGCCGCCAAAGGCATCACCGTCAATGCGGTGGCGCCCGGTTACGTCTCAACCGATATGGTCAGGGCTGTGCC
>JAHRHW010000151.1 GCA_019100305.1 Candidatus Thiodiazotropha taylori
CAACCATCTATGCAAGGATCTGGAGCTAATCAAGGACCCGACCCGCCCCAGTGACCGGGTACGCCAGGATGCCTCCCGCAGTCCTGGCGGAGACAGCCGCGTCTATTTCAACAACTGTGTGGGTTGCCATGCCGGTATGGAACCCCTCGGACAGGCCTACGCCTACTACAACTTTGAGTATACCGATGATCCGGAAATCGGTGCTCTGTCCTATACCCCAGGAAACGTTCAACCCAAATATCTGATCAACAGCTCAGTCTTCAAAGATGGTTATGCCACACCGGACGATCGCTGGGATAACTACTGGCGGGAGGGACCGAATGCCAGCCTGGGCTGGGACAGCAGCCTGCCGGGTACAGGTTACGGCGCCAAGTCGATGGGCGAGGAGCTGGCCAACAGCCACGCGTTTGCCGAATGCCAGGTCACCAAGGCATTTCAGGCGGTCTGTCTGCGAGCACCGGTGGACAGTACGGATCGCAGCAAGATCGCCGAAATCACCAGCAGTTTCAAATCCGGTTACAACATGAAGAACGTGTTCGCACAAGCGGCCGTCCATTGTGCGGGAGAGTGATCAGTGATGAACACGTTTAACGGATATAAAATTTGTCGGGGATTCAGCGGATCTGCCTGGCTACTGATGGCGGCACTCTCGCTGTTCGGACTGCAGGCCTGCCAGGATGGAGTCTCCAACGATCCGCAGCAGGAGACTACGGTCACCTCCAGCACCTACAGCGGCCCGGCCGCCCGAACCAGTGACATCCAGGGATTCAGGGTCAGTGTGTGGGAACCTTTGCGGGCACAGAACCGATGCGGCGCCTGCCACAACGCCGGTGGTCAGGCACCCTTGTTCGTCCGCGAGGATGACGTCAATCAGGCCTATGAAGCGGTCAATCCCTTCATCAATCGCAGCGAGCCGGATGAGTCCTCCCTGGTCACCAAGGTGGCCAATGGTCACAACTGCTGGGAAGCAAGCGACAGTGCCTGCGCCACCATCATCGCCAACTACATCGAATCCTGGGTTGGCGGTGGCGCCAATGCGGGCCGACAGATCGAACTGGAGGCGCCGCCGGAAAATGTGGTTGGTGAGAGCAAGGTCTTCCCGGACGATTCAAGCCTGTTCGCCAGCCATGTCCACCCGCTGCTGACCGACTACTGCACCGAGTGTCATGTGGAGGATGCGGCCGCTCCTCAATCCCCCTATTTTGCGGCAGCGGATGTGGAGTCCGCCTATGCGGCCGTCAAGACGTCGATCGATCTTGATACCCCATCCAACTCCCGTCTGGTTCAGCGTCTGATCGAACTCCACAACTGCTGGGATGACTGCCCGAGCAATGCTCAGGAGATGGAGACCGCCATCGACAACATGGCCAGCAGCATCTCTCCGACTCCGGTCGATCCGGATCTGGTGGTCAGTCGGGCACTGACCCTGCCGGAAGGCACGGTGGCGAGCGGCGGCAGTCGCCAGGAGAGTGACATCATCGCCCTGTACGAATTCAAGACCGGCAGTGGTAACACCGCCTACGACACCAGTGGCGTCGATCCGGCAATCAACCTGACCCTGAGTGGTGACACCACCTGGGTGGAGGGCTGGGGTCTGGAGTTCAGGACCGGCAAGGCCCAGGGCAGCACCAGTGACAGCCGCAAGCTCAGCCAGCTGATCCAGGCAACCGGCGAATACACGGTGGAGGCCTGGGTGGTGCCGAGTAATGTCACCCAGGAGGGACCGGCCAGAATCATCAGTTACTCTGCGGGTACCGACGATCGTAACTTCACTCTGGGCCAGACTCTCTACAACTACGACTTCCTGCACCGCTCCAGCACCACGGACGGTAACGGTGAGCCAGCCCACTCCACCTCAGATGATGATGAGGATCTGCAGGCCACCGAACAACATGTGGTGGTCACTTTCGACCCGGAGAACGGGCGCCAGGTCTATGTCAACGGCATCCACACCGATGACCTGGATGAGACCGCAGCGGGCAATCTCAACGACTGGGACGACACCTACGCCCTGGTACTGGGAAATGAGGCCTCAGGCGACCGCCCCTGGGCGGGCAAGGTGCGACTGCTGGCGATCCACAACCGGGCATTGAATGCGGCACAGATCCAACAGAATTTCGCAGCGGGTGTCGGCGAAAAGTACTTCCTGCTGTTCAATGTCAGCAGCCTGCTCAACCTGCCTCAAAGCTATGTGATGATCGAGGTCAGTCAGTTCGATAACTACAGCTACCTGTTCCGTCAGCCGAAGTTCATCAGCCTGGATGAGAGTGTATTGCCTGGTTCGATACCGATCCAGGGGATGCGTATCGGTATCAACGGTAAAGAGGCGGCCATCGGTCAGGCCTACGCCACTCTCGACACCACCATCAACGACTCCGAGTACACCGTCAACGGTCAGTTGCTATCGAACATAGGCACCACCATCGCGACAGAAAAAGGTTCGGAAAACGATCAGTTCTTCCTCACCTTCGAAAGACTGGGTGAACACACCAATGTCTTCATCGAACCTGAAGCACTGCCCCCGACAGAACCGGCGGATGGTGAACCGGTTTCCACGGTAGGCCTGCGTACCTTCGATGAGATCAACGCCACCATGGCGTCCCTGACCGGCGTCAGCCAGACCCTTGAAGCGGTTCAGACAACCTATACCACCATCAAGCAGCAATTGCCCTCGGCGGAGGCGATCAACGGCTTTCTCTCATCCCATCAGGTGGCTGTCTCACAACTGGCAATCGAATACTGTAGTGCGATGGTTGACGACACCGGTTTGAGAGCGGGCTTCTTCCCCGGATTCGATTTCAATGCCAACGCCAACGACATCGCGACAGCGACCTGGCAGAGTCAGGTGGTAACCCCGCTGATCGTCAATTTCATGGGTGAGAACCTCACCACCCAGCCCGATCCGGGCATGGTCGAGAGCGAATTGATGAGCCTGCTTACCGGCAGTGTCGGACTGGCCCGCTGCAGCGGTCAATGCGCCACGGACCGAACTGAAAAGGCAACCAAGGCAGCCTGTGCCTCGCTGCTGGGCAGTGCCGTAGTGCTACTGCAATAGAAACCCAGACGGAAAGACTAAAGATGCGTAGAAAAGTGAAAAACCTCTCACCGGACGCCCCCCTGCTCCACCCGGATCACCCTCGCCCGGTGACACGCAGGGATTTTATCCGTCAGGGCATGCTGGCCGGTCTCGGCGCGGTCACCACCCCATCCCTGTTCGGGCTGTTCGCCAATCCCGGTGAAGCCAGAGCCGCTCTCTCGCCGGACCTCGAGACGCTGAAGAACAGCTGCGGTATCGATACCCTGGGTGGCGGCAAGATACCCTTCATCTGTTTCGATCTGGCGGGCGGCGCGAATATCGCCGGATCCAATGTCCTGGCCGGACGACAGGGAGGTCAGCTCGATTTCCTCACCACCGCCGGATACAACCGGCTCGGCCTGCCGGGTGACATGGTGCCCTCGATCGTCAACCCCGATACCAACCTGAACGACTTCATCAACAGCGAGCTGGGCCTTGCCTTCCACTCCGACAGTGCGTTTCTGCGGGGCATTCTGGAGAAGGTCTCGGTGGGCAATCGGGCCAACATCAATGGTGCCATCATTCCGGCCCGCTCGGAAAATGATACCGGCAACAATCCCCACAATCCGATGTATGCGATCAACCGGTGCGGTGCCGACGGGGAATTGCTGACGCTGATCGGGTCCCGCAGTTCGGACTCGGGCGGCAACTCCCTGGCGCCGGCGGATCAGGTGGATCCCGCCGTGCGGCCCACCAAAGTCGATCGTCCCAGTGACACCACCGGCCTGGTGGACACCGGCAAGCTGGTCGGCATGCTCGACCAGGCCGATGCGGTGGCGGTGATGGAGGCGATCCAGCGGATCTCCGATATGAAACTGGACAGCGTAAACACCGGTATCTCCACCGATCAGATCGTCAAGGAGCTGGTCCGTTGTGGCTATGTTAAAAGTGCCGACCTGGTGGATCGATATGGCGATCCGGCGGCGCTGGACGTCACCGCAGACCCGGACATCATCGGCCCGATCTTCACTCAGGAGGAGTTCGACAGTGATGGAGAATTCCGCAAAACCGCCTCCGTCATGAAGCTGGTGATCAACGGCTATGCGGGCGCCGGCACCATCACCATGGGTGGCTACGACTACCACACCGGTGACCGTGCCGTGGGAGAGATCCGGGATCTTCGAGCCGGTCGCTGCATGGGGGCCTGTATCGAGTATGCCGCACGCATCGGCACCCCGTTAATGCTGTATGTCTTCAGTGATGGCTCAGTCTCCAGTAACGGCACCCTGGACAACTCGGCCGACGGTCGCGGCAAGGGGGTATGGACCGGCGACAATCAATCCACCGCCGCCTCCTTCTTCCTGGTCTTCAACCCGGCCGGCCAGCCGACACTGGCGGGCGCCAGTGCGGATGAGCAACTGCGCCATCAGCAGATCGGCTATTTCACCGCCGATGGGGCGGTGGACAACGGCTCAAGCCCGGCGGCCAACAACGTCAATCAGTTGGTCTTGACCGTGGCACTCAACTACCTCGCACTGCATGGCGAACAGAGTCAGTTCAGCTCCCTGTTCGGCACCAGCCTGGGGAACGCCACCATGCTCGACAGTCTGACCGCTTTCAATCCGATCATGTAGTGTGGTGCAGCGGCAGACGCTGGTTATCGGTTAACCGCAAATTAACGCAAAAAGAAGCCTTATCGCTCGCGCTTTATTTGTGACATTTTACGGTGATTGGCGTCCATTTGCGGTTCATTCCGTCTAACAGATTAAGATTCATGCAGGAGCACTGATTTCAGAGATCTGCCAGTGGATAAGGCCAAGCACTCTATCTCGGATAAGCGACAACAATTACTCTACCTGGCAACCATCAGCCTCGCATTGTGGCTGTCCGCATGCGGTGGCGGTGGCAGCGGTGATGACCCGGGCAGCAGCGCCACACCACAGGCAACGGAGGATTGGCAGCGCGATATCCTGCTCACCAGCCTGACCATCGACCTGGAAGCGATGCAGGGCAGTGCGGACATCCAGTTGGCGGGCTCAACCACATCCAGCGGCGCATCCTTCGAGAGCGGTGACCTGATCATTGCACAGGTCACTGCAAACGGCCGCCAGCTCAACTATCGAAACGAAAACGGCACGCTGCATGTCGGCGTCCCCCTATCATCTGATCACGTGACACTCTCCATCGACTACAGCCTCAACCTGCAGAACAATTTTGACGGCTTACTGGATGGCGGTATGAGTTTTACCTGGCCCTACTACTGCGGCAATCTGTTCCCATGCAAATCCGCACCGGCAGAGGGAAGCGGCTACGAACTGCAGATCAATGGTGCGCCACCGGGTTCTGCAGCGATCTACCCGGCATCGATAATCAGCGATGCACCGGCATACATGCTGGCCTGGGTGGTGGGAGACTATTCCTCCAGCAATCTGGGTGCGACCGCAGCCGGTACTGAGGTAGGCGTCTACTATCCAGCGGACCTGCAACTACAGGCGCTCGACGGCAGTCGCTATCTGCGTGATGTGTTTGACTGGTACGAACGTACCTACGGACCCTATCCGTTCGGTCAGGCGGTAGCCAGTGTCTCGGTCGAGTGGGGTCCCGGCCAGTTCGGCGGCATGGAGCACCACCCCTTCTGGCATATCGCCTCAAGCTCGATATCCGATCCATGGGTACACGTTCACGAAGCCGCACATGGCTGGTTTGGCAACGGTGTGCGTATCGCCTGCTGGGAGGATTTCGTGCTCTCTGAGGGCCTCGCCTCATACCTTACGGCAAGAGCCGTCAGCACGATCGCCGGTGAGGCATCGGGTGAACAGGTCTGGGCATCTTATGCAGCGAGACTGGCCCAGCTGCAACAGAGCAGCGGCAACAAAATCGCCTGGCCGGCCGGATGCCAGCAGATCGATATTCTGCAGGATGGGTTGTTCGGCACAGCACCCTACATGAAGGGGGCTTACTTTTTCAGACATCTGGAGTTTTCGCTGGGGGTGGATCTGCTCGATCGGATTCTCAGAGAGTTCTTCCAATCCTATGTTGGCACTGCGGCATCGATGGATGATTTGTTGCAGCTGGTCGAGCAGAGCAGTGGTTATGATCCTGAAGACTGCGCCATCGCCTGGCTCAGATCAGAAACCCTACCCAACGGCGACAATTGTGCGTACCAATAATCATCCTCCGCGAGGAGCTGCTGAAACAAACACACTGCATAGATTCACTTCGAGCTATATTTAAAATATCAGGGTTGCTCAGTTCGGATGGAGCGAAACCATACGGCAGATTTCCTGGGTCATGGCAGTGACTCAATATCAAAGTTTAATAATCTACACAACGCAATATTGAACAGATCTGTATGGCGCCAAATACGCTTGGATTAAACACCAGGAAGCACCTTGACGGTTGCCGAGCTACCATCAGTTTTAATACGGATGGTCAGGTTAGCAATAAGGCGAAGCATCGCCATAGTTATCGAACAAACACAGACGCACTGGTTTTTCCAGACAGCAGTGAACATAGGCTGAAATGACAAATTTTATAACCATCGGAAACTGCATAATTATTGGCGAATAGTCGCAGTAAATGGCGTCCATTCACGGCCAATAATATTCATTCCGCACAGTAGCGGGGCTGCACCATGTTGACAACTCGACAACTTTTCACAGCGCTGTTGTTAAGCCTGATGGCCACCGGCTTAACAGCCCAGCAGACGGACCAGGGTTACACCAAAGAGCGACAGAGAATGGTGCAAACCATTCAGCGGGAGGTGCGTCAAACCAGTGACTACCTTGAAAAGAAACAGCTTGATGGGCGAGTCATCGAAGCCTTGAAAACGGTTCCCCGGCATCTATTTGTACCAGAAGCGCAGCGCCAATCGGCGTATCAGAACAGACCCTTGCCGATCGGCTACGGACAGACCATTTCACAACCCTACATCGTTGCCATCATGACCGATCTGATCGCTCCTCAAGCGCAACACAAGGCATTGGAAATCGGTACCGGCTCCGGCTATCAGGCCGCGGTGATGTCACGTCTTGTGAAGCAGGTATTCTCCATGGAGATCGTTGAACCATTAGGTCAGCTGGCAACCGAACGCCTGCAGGAGCTTGGCTACCGGAATATCGAGGTAGCCATCGAGGATGGCTATCACGGATGGGCTGCAGAGGCGCCTTTCGACATCATCATCGTTACAGCCGCTGCCAGCCACATCCCTCCGCCACTGATCGAGCAGCTTAAGCCCGGTGGTAAAATGATCATACCGGTGGGCAGCCGTTTCATGACCCAACAACTGTTGTTGGTGAATAAGGACCAGCAGAGTGAAGTGACCGTACGGCAGGTTCTGCCGGTTCGCTTCGTACCGCTGATCAACAAGTCCGAGTTGTGACCGACAACAGCTCACCGCCCTATCTCTCACTGATGCTGCTCTCCGCATCGGCACTGGGATATGAGCTGTTGCTGATGCGCCTCTTCTCGATCATACAATGGCACCATTTCGCCTACCTGGTGATCGCTCTGGCACTGCTGGGTTACGGTATCAGCGGCAGTCTGCTCAGCCTCAGGCCAGCCATCGTATTGCGCCACTTCAATCAACTCTATGCCCTAGCAGTTCTGTTGTTTGCCTTCAGCAGCATCAGCGGATTCATGTTCGCACAATCGATCAGCTTCAATATCGAAGAGCTGTTTTGGAATCCCGCCCAGATACTCAGACTGATTCTGATCTTTCTGCTGCTGGCTCTGCCTTTTGCCTTTGCCGCCTCAGCCATCTGCATGACATTCATGCACTATCCGCGCAGCACCGTTTCAAAACTCTATGCGGCTGATCTGATCGGCGCCGGTCTGGGTGCAATCCTCACCTTGATCGCGATCTATTATGTGATGCCGCAGAACTTACTGATCGTCCTGAGTCTGACCGGTGTGCTTGCCTCACTGATTGCAATTTGGGAAACGGAGATCAAGCCGAAAGCGGTTCTGCAACTGCTGACTGTTGCTTTCACAGCACTGTTTTTCGCCATCATCCCAGAGATCAAACTCAACTACTCGCCCTACAAAGCGCTGGCCCAGACCCTGAATGTCAAAGGTGCCAGCATCATCGATCAACGCACCAGCCCGCTGGGCCATCTGACCCTGGTGACCAATCCCCAGATACCTTTCCGGCATGCACCTGGACTGAGTCTGCTCAACACGGCTGAACCTCTTGAGCAGATCGGTCTGTTCATCGATGGGGATAATCTGAGCGCCATCACCCGCTATCCGCAACGTCTTGAGGAGCTGAGCTATCTCGATCAGACCACCTCGGCACTGGCCTACCATCTTAAAAAACCTGACAAGCTGCTGGTGATCGGCAGCGGCACCGGCTCAGACCTGTTGCAGGCTCACTACCACCGGGTTGAATCGATCGAGGCCCTGGAGCTCAATCCGCAGATCGTAGAGTTGCTCAACCTCGATTACAGATCCTTCGCCGGACCGGTCTACGACAACCCGTTCACTCAACTGCATATCAAAGAGGCCAGGGACCATCTGCTTCAGAGCCAACAGCGATACGACCTGATCAAGCTCTCATTGACCGAGGGTGCCAGCGCCTCTTCATCAGGTCTCTATGCACTCAATGAGAGTTACCTCTATACCCTGGAGGCGATGCAACTCTATCTTTCCAAGTTGCGTCCCGACGGTATCCTGTCGATAACCCGATGGATCAAGCTGCCTCCCAGGGACAGCCTGAAGCTGTTTGCAACCGCTCACCAGGCTCTCCAGTCGATGCAACTTGATCAGATCGAAAAACGTCTGCTGATGATTCGTAACTGGCAGACCAGTACGTTGCTGATCAAGAACGGTCTGTTCACAAACCGGGAGCTGGAGAAAACGCAACAGTTCTGCCGTACTCGTCTGTTTGACCAGGCTTACCACCATCAACTGAAAGCGGAGCAGAGCAATCGCTACAACCTGCTGAGCGAAGGCAGCTTCTATCAGGCGACCCGACAAATTGCCTCTGGGGATTTGGAGAATCTGATTGCAAACTATAAATTTGAACTGCAGCCCGCAACAGACGATCGCCCCTACTTCAATCACTTCTTTAAATGGCAGAGTTTTATCGAAGCCCTGAAGCTGCGCGGCAGTGGAGGCATGCCGCTGATCGAGTGGGGATATGTGGTGTTACTGCTCAGCCTGGGGATCACCGGTCTGCTCAGCGGATTGCTGATCCTGCTGCCGCTGCTGCTAATGCCTAAAAGTCCATCGCTAGCAGGCAGCAGCAACCAGAGTGGATCCGTGATCGGCTACTTCGGTGCCATCGGACTGGCATTTCTGCTGATTGAGATCGGTACCATTCAAAAATTTCAGCTGTTTCTGCACCACCCGATCTACGCCATCGCCGCATCTCTGACAGCTTTTTTGTGTTTCTCGGGCTTGGGCAGTTATCTAAGTGAACGACTCTCTGAAAAGCAGAGCTACAGACAGAGCGCCGGCAAGGCGATCATTGTCCTGTGTCTGATCGGTCTGGCCTATCTACTCATACTCCCTGCGCTGTTTGATGCCCTCATCC
>JAHRHW010000152.1 GCA_019100305.1 Candidatus Thiodiazotropha taylori
CCGAGGTGGTTGCAGGCTATCTGAGTGATCTGTTGTGCGATCTGACCGGTTTGTCAGTTGATCACTGCGTACAGGATTGAATCCTGACAGGGCCCTCAGTGGCCCGCTTGATCATTAATTGCTATTGAACTTTCTAAGCAAATCCAGTGCATCGTCCGCATTCACCGGTGGGCTGAACAGGGTGCCCTGTATCTCGTTGCAATCGTATTGATCGAGAAACTGTCGTTGAGCTTCGGTCTCCACCCCTTCGGCAACGATCTTCAAATCCAGGCTTTTGGCCAGTGAGATGATGGCAGAGACGATGGTCTGTGTCTGATTGCTGGGTAGCGTGTTGTTGAGGAACTCCCGGTCCAGTTTGATGCTGTTGATCGGCAGTTTCTGAAGATAGTTCAGGGATGAGAAACCCTTGCCAAAGTCGTCCAGGGCAAAATTGATACCAGCCTTGTGCATTTTATTCATCACATCCTTACTGTGTTCGAAGTTTTTGATCAGTGTGCTTTCGGTGATCTCCAGTTCGATGAGTGAAGGCGGTATTTTTCGTTTTGAACAGACGCTGAGAAATTTATCCGCCAATGTGCTGTCTCTCAATTGAACGGCTGACAGGTTTACCCCCAGCATCAGATCCGGGAAACCTTTCTTGTGTAAGCGCCGCATGTCAGCGCAGGCTTTTTTGAATACCCAAAAGCCCAGCTTGTTGATCAGGCCGGTATGTTCTGCAATCGGGATGAACTCATCCGGAGGGATATAGCCGACCTTTGGATGGGGCCAGCGGGCAAGTGCCTCCAGACCAACGATTTTGCCATTATACAGACTGAACTTGGGTTGATAGACAAGTTCGAACTGCTGATGGTAAATCGCTTTGGTAAGTTGGGTCTCCAGCCAAATGCTGTGGAATGCCTTGCGGTTGATCTCCCTGGAAAAGAAACGTATGTGGTTGCTACCTGGTTCCTCTTTCGCCGAGCGTCTGGCGGTGGCGGCCTTTTGCAACAATTCATTTGGTGTTTCGTCATCATGGGGATAGATCGCAACACCCATGCTGAATGTGATGAACAGCTCCTGGTCATCGATGTACATGGGTTTTTTGAGATGACTGAGAATCCGGTGGGCAACCCAGGTCACCGATTTGACCTCCTCGAGGTCGGAGAGGATCAGGGCGAATTCATCTTTGTTGATACGTGAAATGTTGGGTGAGTCGTATTCGATATGCTCATCCACGACCGCAATGGTATCGGTCTTGCGCAGGGATTCGATGAGACGCTCCGCGGTCAGCTTGAGTATCTGGTCACCCGTTGTGACTCCCAGAGCCTCATTGATTCGGGAGAAGCTGTCTATGTCGATCGAGATGATTGCGGTAAGTTTGTTGTTGCGCTCGCAGCGCGCCAGCTCCTGACTGATGCGATCATTGAAGATATAGCGGTTTGGCAGACCGGTCAGTTCATCTTTACCCTGCCGTCTGATCATCTCCTGACGGTTGAATTCAAGCTCAGACTCAAGATGTCCGACAATATCCTCCAGGCGCAATATTTCCGAATGTAGATGACGCTCAGCCTCTGTCATCTCTTTCCAGTCGGAATCGGTCAACAGACGGCTGCCAGAGGTTGTCTCTTTGGCCGCCTTGTTCCTCAATTGCGGTGTCCAATTGATGATACAGTTACGACCCTGCTGTTTGGCTTCGTAGAGGGCGCAGTCGGCGTTGTTGATCAGCAGCATGGAGTCCTCGACCTCGGCTTCCAGGGAAGCCATGCCGATACTGGTCGTGACGGTTTGCGGATTGGTGAACAGGGAGTGGCACTTCTGTTGGATATCCATGCGCAGGCGTTCGGCGATCGACCTGGCTTCATCCATCGTGGCATTCGGCAGCACGATGGCGAACTCATCCCCGCCATATCGACCGACCACATCTTCCGGCCTTGAGTTGCTGCTGAGTATTTCCGAGACATACTTTATGACCTTGTCGCCATTGGCATGTCCATAGTGGTCATTGATGAATTTGAAACGATCGATATCCACCATGATGAATACCAGCGACCGGTTGAGCGTGTTTGCCTCTTTGAACAGTTGGTCGAACTTTTTGAAGAATGCCCGGCGGTTCAGACAGCCGGTCAATGAGTCCCGGGTTGCCAGAAATTCCAGTTCAACGGTTTTGTTGCGCAATGCTTTTTCTGAGTTGCGCAGTTTCAGTAGTGCTGACTTGAGTTGCCGATACTGCTTTTCAAGTTCAGTCATATCATCAAAGGTTGCCAATACCCCGTGGATCTGACCGTTGCTATCGAAGATCGGCGCGCTGTTGACGGAGAAAGCTTTGTCGCTGCTCTCTTTCAGGGCCAGTCGAATCGGTACCCCGGTGACCTGCTCACAATTGTTGAGACTGATATGCCAGGGGAGCTTCTCGATCTTGTCTGTGTCTTCCCTGTGTTTCCATGGCAGGGCGTCTGCATTACTGTCGAGCAGGTTTTTAAAGCTTTCACCAATCTTGTGACAGAAGGAGTCGTTCGCCAGAATGATTCGGTGCCGGTGATCGAGAATCAGCAGTCCCTCAGAGAGGGCGTTGAATGCGGCTCTGACCCGTTCCGGAATGACGCTTGAAGAGTTCAGGCCAAGGTTATGATTTCCGCTGAATAGCAGATACAGGATCACGCTGCCAAGCACTGCCCAGAGACATACGATCAGGATCTCAATGGAGGACCAGGCAGACTCAGCGTTGGTTTCGATATAACTCACCGACAAGGTGCCGACGGTGCCACTGCCAGTGCCAATTGGCAGCTGAATCAGGTCTGTCTGCAGAGAGCTGTCGGATTGCGCTGCGACCGCTCTCTGCATCTCCCCTTCAAGGGTCTCTATTACCAGTGAGAGTATGGCAGGATGGTCGGAGAGGCCGTTACTCAGTACCGCCAGTTGTGCCGATTGGTTATAGGTTGTGATCAACGGATGAAGCTGGTCGGCCAGGTTTTCGGCATAGGAGTGCAGCTTTTTGTCCGATTGGGTTTCCGCTGCTGGGAAAAAACCGGACATCTCTGCAATCGTCAGCAGCATCAGGCATAACATCAACACAGCGATGAAAGCCTTGGTGGGGAGATGGGAGTGCTCGGGCATACGGTTTAAGCTAATCCATGCTCTGAAATCTTGTACATCAAATTCTGCAAGCAGCTCAGTGCTCGAAACAGAAGATTACCTTAGCCTGATCTATAAAGCTTGTTTCAAATGTAAAATCTCTATTTGCCATTATACCCTCACTAGACCTAGGCTCAGGAACATCATTTCCTGATGTACTTCCTTGACGTTCAGCAAATGCATATCTGGCCCATTCATCCGGATCTGTTGGGAATTAAAGGATGATCCTGTGTAAATCCTAAAAAGACGATTCCCTTCTTCTGATAAGCGGCCGGGGCATGGATAGCTTTAGATCGTGGTAGCGGTTCCCAGTGCGCAATTAACGCCCGCCGACAGCTTGTAGATTCGGCGGATGACGTGGTTTACCGATGCTGGGTTTCAGGGCCTTTTGACAGGCCCTGGCAGGGATTATAGGGCAAGCTGGGATTTCAGTTTCTTCATGGCACCCTGCTCAATCTGGCGGATGCGCTCAGCCGAAACCTGGAATCTGTCTGCCAATTCATGCAGGGTGGATTTCTTATCGCTTAACCAGCGTGCTTCCAGAATCTGCCGGCTTCTCTCATCCAGAGCCTGGATGGCGCTCATCAGCTTCTGTTTCATCTGGCTTTCACTGTCCACCGCTTCAAGTATCGAGGCGGGCTCCATGCGCATGTCGCTGAGATAGCCAGCCGGTGTCGGCGTTACCTGGTCATCGCTCTCCTGGCTCGGGCCATCAAAAGCGATATCCTGACCGGAAAGCCGGGACTCCATCTCCAGTACGGTTTCTGGTTTCACGCCCAGATCCTGGGCCACGCTATCGACCTCTTCCTTGGAAAACCAGCCGAGGCGTTTTTTCGAGCTGCGAAGGTTGAAGAAGAGTTTGCGTTGCGCCTTGGTCGTCGCCACCTTGACGATGCGCCAGTTCTTCAGAATGAACTCATGGATTTCAGCCTTGATCCTATGCACCGCAAAGGAGACCAGGCGGACGCCCATCTCCGGGTCAAAACGCTTGACCGCTTTCATCAGGCCGACGGTGCCCTCCTGTATCAGATCGGGCAGGGCCAGTCCGTAACCGCTGTAATTTCTGGCGATACGCACGACGAAACGAATGTGGGATGTGATCAGGGCCTGGGCCGCCTGAAGGTCTTTTTGATCGCGCAGGCGAACCGCCAGTGAATACTCCTCTTCGGCACTCAGCATAGGCAGCTGAAAAGCTGCGCTGATGTAGCTATCCATATTACCCGTGGGCAAGGTGGCCAGTGCGATCTCTTTACTCATGCAGGTTACCCCAGTTTGCTTAATGCGGAATATCAGCACTCTCTATGTGGGAGTGCCAATAACTGACCATTCTGACCGGTTATTCGGCAGAAAGTTCAATAGGGTATGTGTGGTTTTATCTTTACCAAATCAAGCAGTTAGTTCTAATTGGCTCTAGCTTGGTTCAATCGCGCTCAAGTGCCGGCCGACCGCAAGCCAGGAGCCAGTCAGTCCCAACAGGGCACTACCGCATAACAGTACCAGCACTGTGTTTGGGTCAAGAGAGCTTAAATCGAATGAGCTCTGGTAGAGCTGGGCAAGCTTAGCGATGGGGCCGCTGAGCAGAAACAACGACAGGGCAACCAGAAACCAGGCGATCAGCCCGCCGAACAGGCCATACCAGAATCCGGTATAGAGAAAGGGTCTGCGGATGAAAGCGTTGGTGGCGCCGATCAGTTTGGTGATCTCGATCTCGGTACGGCGGTTCTGGATCTCCAGCCGGATGGTGTTTCCGACGATCAATAGAACCGCCATGCTGAGTAGAGCGGCCAGAACCACCACGGCCCGCTGCGCGATCACTGTGATGGCCTGCAGACGTCTGACCCATTGCAGATCGAGTTGAACAATATCCGCCTCCGGCAGCAGTCTCAGCTCCTGGGCGAGCTGCTCCGCTGTTTCAGCAGTGGTGTATTCAACTTTCGGTTGGATTACCAGCAGATTGGGCAGCGGGTTGTTATCGAGGGCCTGGAGTGCGTCGGCATAGCCGCTGAGACGTTGAAACTCTTCGAGAGCTGTTTCACGATTGATCAGCTCAACGGTTTCGATACGCGTGTGCTGACGTAGTGTTTCAGCCAGGGAGCGGGCTTTCTCACTGCTGATGCTCTGATCCAGGAACAGGGAGATGCTGGCACCGCTCTCCCATCCGCCACTGATTGTGTTGAGGTTGCTGAGCATGACATGCAGTCCGACCGGCAGCGCCAGTGCGATGCCGATAACCGCACAGGTCATCAGGGAGGAGAGGCGATTCCCCACCAGTCTGCCAAGGCTCGAGAGGGCGACCTGGGCATGTCTCTGTAACCAGATTCCGGGCATTGAAAAGAGTTGAGACTTAAGTGACATCCCGGTACTCCGTCTTGCTGTCATGACTCAATGCACCGTTGGTCAGTGTCAGGATGCGTTGATTCATACTGCGGACCAGGGCCAGGTCATGGGTGGCAATGAGCAGGGTAACCCCGACTTTGTTGAACTGAGTGAAGAGCTCCATGATCTCTTTCGACAGTTCCGGATCCAGATTACCGGTGGGCTCATCAGCCAGTACCAGAGGTGGTTTGCTGACCACTGCACGGGCAATACCGACACGCTGCTGTTCACCGCCCGAGAGGGTGACTGGGGCACTCTTCTCCTTATGCAGCAGACCAACCTTGTCGAGTGCGGCCCGAACCCTTCTGCCGATCTCTTTATGACCCAGTCCGGAGACCACCAGGGGGAGGGCCACATTATCGAATACGGTGCGGTCATGCAGCAGGCGATGGTCCTGAAAAATCATACCCACCTCACGGCGGTGGTAGGGGATCTGACGGTTCTTCAGCCGGGTCAGATTGCGGCCGTTGACGTGCACCTGTCCACCACTGGAGCGTTCCAGCAACCCAATCAGTTTCAGCAGGGTACTTTTACCGGCTCCTGAATGGCCGGTAAGAAAGACCATCTCTTCCGCGTCGATGCGCAGATTGATGTTACTCAGTCCGGTATGACCACCCGGATAGCGTTTGCTGACATTGTCAAAATGAATCAATATCCTTAATCCGTAGTATCGGTTTTAAACAGTGCCTCGACAAACTCCTTGGGATCAAATTCACGCAGGTCTTCGATCGATTCACCGACGCCGATAAATCGGATCGGCACTTTGACCTTATCCGCTATAGCGAACACCACACCGCCTTTGGCCGTGCCATCCAGCTTGGTGACCACCAGCCCGGTAAGGCCGACAGACTCATTGAACTGCAGTGCCTGGTTGACCGCATTCTGGCCGGTTCCCGCATCCACCACCAGCAATACCTCATGGGGCGCTTGCGGGTCGATCTTCTTCATCACCCGGGTGATCTTGGCCAGCTCTTCCATGAGATTGGTTTTAGTATGTAGCCGGCCTGCCGTATCTGCAATCAATACGTCCACCTGCCGCGAGGTGGCTGCCTGCAGCGCATCGAATACCACAGAGGCGGCGTCCGCTCCGGTATGTTGGGCAATCACCGGAATCTGATTGCGCTCACCCCAGGTCTGCAGCTGTTCCACCGCGGCGGCGCGAAAGGTATCACCGGCGGCCAGCATGACAGTTTCGCCGTCGATCTGGAACTTTCTCGCCAGTTTGCCGATGGTGGTGGTTTTGCCGGCACCGTTGATGCCTACCATCACCATGACCAGCGGTTTGCCATCCTCTCTGTTATCGATTGGTTTGTCGCAGGCCTGAAGAATCTCGAGCAGATGCTGTTTCAGTGCCTGGGTCAGGGCTTCCGGATCGTTGAGGGATTTGCGTTTTACCCGCTCTGTCAGGTCGTCGATGATTCGGCTGGTGGCATCGACGCCAACATCTGCGGTAAGTAGCAGGGTCTCCAACTCCTCGAGCAGATCCTCGTCGATGGTTTTACGTCCCATCACCAGGTTGGCCAGACCATCGGTCAGATTGTGGCGAGTGCGCGACAGCCGTTGTTGCAGGCGGCTAAAGAGACCTGTGTTCTCTTCCGCGGTCGGCTGTTTGTCGACTTCCTCTGTGTGTGACTTTTTACGTTTACCGAATCCGAACATACTGGGTAACACCAATGGGGTGATTGGAACTCTAAACTGATCGCAGGTTCTTACTAACACCGCGGCTGAAAGGTATGGTCTCAGTTGCTGTGTCAATCGTTGTGCCTGGAGCCATTTTGGACAATCCTTCAGGCCTCTGAAACAATGCCTGCGGGCTGTCGCCGGCGCTATTCTACAGGTCCTCCAGGGCAATGTTAAAGTGCTGTTGTCCGCTGGGGGACGTGGAGGCTCTGTCGCTCGGGCCTACTCGAGGCATTAAAAGACTGATAATGATGATAAGGAACACCTTAATGCGAAGATTGATGACGACTTTTGTGCTGATGCTGATGGCCATGGCTCATGCACAGGCCAATGTGGTGGAGCACCAGCTGAAGAATGGGATGAAGGTGATCGTAAAGCAGGACAAACGGGCACCGATTGCGGTCTCCCAGGTCTGGTACAAGGTCGGCTCCAGCTACGAACATGGCGGGATTACCGGTGTCTCCCATGTGCTCGAACATATGATGTTCAAGGGGACCGACAACCTCGCCCCTGGCGAGTTCTCCCGAATCGTTGCCGCCAACGGGGGCAACGAGAACGCATTTACCGGCCGTGACTATACCGCCTACTATCAGACTCTGGCGAGTGACCGCCTGGAGGTCTCTTTCGAACTGGAGGCGGACAGAATGAGAAATCTTCAGCTGCAGGAAGCGGAGTTCAAAAAAGAGGTTGAGGTGGTCAAGGAGGAGCGGCGAATGCGCACCGAAGACAAGCCCCAGTCCCTGACCTACGAGCTGTTTCTTACCGGTGCCTACCAGGCGTCACCCTACCGGATACCGGTGATCGGCTGGATGTCCGACCTGGACTCGCTGCAGGTGGAGGATCTTCAGGTCTGGTACCGCAAGTGGTATGCCCCCAACAACGCCACCCTGGTGGTTGTCGGGGATGTCGAACCGGATCAGGTGATTCGCCTGGCAGAGCGCCACTTCGGTGTACTCAAACCGGAACCGGTGGCGGTCAACAAGCCGAGAGAGGAGCCGCCGCAAAGAGGTGTCAAGCGGATGGCCCTGAAGGTGCCGGCGCGACAACCCTATATGGTGATGGGATTCAAAACCCCGGTGATCGGTAAAACGGATCAGGATTGGGAGCCCTATGCGCTGGAGATGCTGGCCTACATTCTCGATGGCGGCGCCAGTGCCCGCCTGGCCAGTAACCTGATTCGCGGTAGCGAACTGGCGGTCTCGGTGGATACCAGCTACAACGCCTTCTCCCGTCTGCCGGGAATGTTGGTACTTGATGCAGTGCCCAGGCCGGGTACCCCGATCGAGACTGTCGAGAAAGCCATCCTGAAAGAGCTCGACCGCTTCAAAACAGAACGGGTCACCGATGAAGAGATGGCGCGAGTACGCAAACAGATTACCGCTTCGAAAGTCTTCGAGAAGGATTCTGTGTTTTACCAGGCGATGCTGATCGGACAGCTGGAGACCGTTGGCCTCGACTGGCGTCTTGGCGACGAGTATGTGGACAACCTGAAGGCCGTCACTGCCGAGCAGGTCAAGCAGGTGGCTGAGAAGTATCTGGTCGATGACAATCTTACGGTCGCCGTATTGGAGCCCCTACCGATGGAAGAGAACACCACACGTCACTCCGCTGCAGGAGGTCGTCATGGTCAATAATACTCTGCGCTTGCTGCTTCTGGGTGCGATAATCGGCTTTACGGGCCTGCTGCAGGCCTCGCCGAAAATCGAGACCTGGCAAACCGGCAACGGGGCCAAGGTGCTGTATGTCCATGCGCCGGAAATCCCGATGGTCGATGTGCGGGTTGTGTTCGATGCCGGCAGCTCCAGAGATGGGGATAAAGCCGGTATCACCTCCTTTACCAACAGTCTGTTGAGCGAAGGCGCCGGGAAGTGGGATGCCTTTCAGATCGCGCAACGGATCGAAGGGGTGGGCTCACAGCTGGAGTCGGGGTCTTTAAGGGATATGGCCTGGGTTGCCGTCCGATCACTGATCGAGCCAGAAGTCCTGGGTACATCCCTGGAAACCCTCTCGGCAATCCTGGCAACGCCCAGATTTAACCAGCAGGCTATCGAACGCGAGCGTCAATCCATACTGGCGGGCCTTTTGCAGGATGAGCAGTCCCCCGGCAGTGTCGGTAAAAAGCAACTCTATGAACTGGTCTACGGCACTCATCCCTACGCGTCGGACCCGTCGGGAACCCGTGAGTCTGTCGAGTCGATCACCCGGGAAGAGATTGTAAAGACTCATCAGCGACTCTATGTGGCCAGAAATGCGGTAGTTGCGATCGTCGGTGCGGTCGATGAAGATCTTGCTGCGATTATCGCCGAAGAGGTG
>JAHRHW010000153.1 GCA_019100305.1 Candidatus Thiodiazotropha taylori
TTGAGCCTTTGCTGAACATAATTCCCGACAAAATCTGTTGAACACGGCTGATTAGAAAGCATTAAACGTGCCTTTATAAAAATCTAGATGCCAAATCAGCTATTGACAAGAGACAATACCGTCAAACAATCTATAGAAATTAGGAGGTTAAATCTCATTGGTGCCTAACCAGAAACTCAGATTCTTGGCCAGAAACTCCTCCACCGGCATATAGTGCGAACCGTCACATGAGAAGGTCAGACCGAGCATGCCGTTCATGATATTCACCGATGCACTGCGTAGATAGATGGTCTCATCGACGAATCGCAACGCCTTGAACTCCTGCAACACATCACGCAACTGTTGAGGGGTCACCTTGGCCCGTTCAGGGTAGGGGTGCAGCGGATAGGCCAATACGATATCCGGATCGATGATCTCCTCGACACCATGAATATGGTAGCTGTAGGGGTCATCCATATCCCAGAATGAGCAGCGTCCGCTGGAGAAGTGGATTTTACAGTGAAAGATGCCGTGCTCGGTCATCAGGTCGTAGACGGTTTCATGCACGGAGTCGATGTGCTCATCGAGCCGGCTCTGCACCCTCTGCTGCATGAAGAGTTGGCCACGAACTGCCGGATCCCCCTTGAACTGCTGCCACTGGGGCTGTCCCATGCTGGTGCTGTCATCCGCTTTGAGCTTGTCGAGAGAGAAGTCCGCTGCGATGAAGCCAACCAGGTTTTTATTTTGACGTACCGCCTGCAGAGCGGTGACACACTCTCGATGTGAAAACTGACTGTGGTAGACCGATGAGAGCATGATCCCTTTGAAGGGCAGATTGTTCTTCAGATAGGGGCGCTCGGAGAGGTCCCTGCCCCGCCAACTTTTATCCACCCCATCGGGCATAACCAGGGATGAGATCTCCAGACCTTCCAGGTCCCAGGCATAGAGAAATTCACAATTGGTGATATCGCCGATATGTTCCAGCAGTACGCCGTCGAGTGCATCCGGATCCTGCCAGACCTGGGCACACTGTTTGGCCAACTCGGAGAGGGGCTCGCCGATAGCGCCGGCCAAGGCATCTTTTTTTGCCAGTATGATCTGTTTTACTGCGGACATAGGTTTGAGATTCACTCCTGGGCTGAACGCGATATACTTAGTTGCCGGGTTGGCCGGCTACCTCTTTATACCAAAAAAATGTTGCTAAAGGATCTTAATCCGTGACCAGTTTAAAAAATGACCGTTTTCTTAGAGCCTTGGCGCGTGAGCCGGTGGATATGACCCCTGTGTGGATGATGCGACAGGCAGGACGCTATCTGCCTGAATACCGGGCTACCCGTGCGAAAGCCGGGAGTTTCATGGATCTGTGTAAGAATCCTGAATTGGCCTGTGAGGTAACCCTGCAGCCTTTGGATCGCTATCCGCTGGATGCGGCGATCCTCTTCTCCGACATTCTGACCGTTCCGGATGCGATGGGTCTGGGTCTATACTTCACCACCGGAGAGGGCCCTAGGTTTGAGCGTCCGGTAACCGACGAAGCGGCCGTTGAAGCACTCGGACTACCCGATATGGCGGAAGATCTGGGTTATGTGATGGATGCGGTGAGCACCATTCGGCGGGAGTTGGATGGTCGGGTACCCTTGATCGGCTTCAGTGGCAGTCCCTGGACACTGGCCACCTATATGGTCGAGGGTGGCGGTACCAAGAACTTCTCCAAAGTGAAAGGGATGATGTTCGACCGTCCGGATCTGATGCATCGCCTGCTGGAGAAGGTCGCGACCGCGGTCACCGCCTATCTGAATGCTCAGATTGAAGCCGGTGCCCAGGCGTTGATGATCTTCGACACCTGGGGCGGAGCCCTCACCCCGCAGCACTATCAGAGCTTCTCCCTGGACTACATGGCGCGGATTCTGGATGGCCTGACCAAACAGATGGATGGACGCAAGATTCCGACCATTCTCTTTACCAAAGGGGGTGGTCTATGGCTGGAGAAGATGGCTGATACCAGCTGTGACGGGCTCGGTGTCGACTGGACTTTGAGTCTTGCGGATGCCAGAAGCCGGGTGGGAGACCGGGTCGCACTGCAGGGAAATCTGGACCCTTGTACCCTCTATGCCTCGCCGGAGCGGATTCGTGAGGAGGTGGCGAAGGTGCTCGCCAGCTATGGAGAGGGCAGTGGCCATATCTTCAATCTGGGCCATGGTATCCACCCTGAAATCGATCCTGAACATGCCGGTGTATTTGTCGATGCGGTTCATGAATTGAGCCGCCCCTACCATCAGTAGAGCCATTTAAGATTATGAAAGTAACCCTGCTAGGACTTGGATTGATGGGGCTGCCGGTTGCCCATCGCTTGATTCAACGCGGCCATGAGGTGAAAGCCTGGAACCGATCAGAATCACGTCTGCAGATGGCGCAGGCTGAAGGCATAGCCGTGACAGGGGATCTGACCGATGCTGTCAGTGATACCGAGGTCATCCTGCTGACATTGAGTGATGCCGAGGCGATCGAATCGGTGCTGTTCAGCGATGAGGTCGTGAGCCGGCTTAGCGGTAAGACGGTGTTGCAGATGGGGACCATCTCGCCCGATCAAAGT
Organism: Candidatus Thiodiazotropha taylori; assembly: GCA_019100305.1. GTDB lineage: Bacteria > Pseudomonadota > Gammaproteobacteria > Chromatiales > Chromatiaceae > Thiodiazotropha. Next base: position 2,573 of record JAHRHW010000153.1, read on the forward strand.
CGCGAACTTGCTGATCGGGTGCAACAGTCGGGTGGTGACTATCTGGAGGTGCCGGTGCTCGGCAGTATTCCGGAGGCGATGAGCGGTGAATTGATCGTCATGGCCGGTGGTTCCGAAGCGGTCTACCACCACTGTCTGTTGTTGCTCCGAGGATTGGGTAAGGAGGTCGACCTGGTTGGCGGAGTCGGTCAGGCAGCGGCAATGAAACTGGCGATGAATCAACTGATCGCTGCACTGACGGTCGGATTCGCCCAGAGTCTGGGATTGATCCGGGCGGAGGGTGTCGAGGTCGAACATTTCATGAAGTTACTGCGTGAAAGCGCACTCTATGCACCGACCTTCGATAAAAAGCTGCAGAAGTATCTCGAACACGACTACTCCAAAGCCAACTTTCCCCTCAAGCATCTGATCAAGGATATCGGACTGTTTAAACAGGTGGCTGAATCATCCGGTATGAATGGTGAAGTGGCCGATGCCACACTGAGCGTTTTGAACAGTGGCCAACAAGCTGGATACGGTGATGAAGACTATTCAGCTCTGTATGAAGCGATAAATCCGGGTTTCGATGCAGAAACCGATATCGGTTGTTAGCGCCTGACATAAAGCGGCGGGATTGTCTGGCGATGTGCCAGCTTTATATTTGGTCCGGCGATTTAACTGAGCGTTGTTAAATCAAAAAAGCAGAATCGCTTCAGATGTGAATTTACCAATCAGGCCTGGATTGGATGGAAGCTTTTCTCTGATACAGCCAGCTGCTATTTCGCCCTTCACTCAAAATCTAATAAAACCCCATTTAACGCAAACGGTTGTTTGCTGGCTTGACAGGCTTTACCATCTAGGATCTGTTAACACCAATTCGGGTCGCGTGATTGGTCGTTGTGTTAGCCGAAGCTGATACCTATATCTGACTTACGGTTGGCAGGTAATCGAAGATAAGAAGTAGATTTAACCCATGGACTAAAGATAGATGGAACTTACACTTCAACGGAAGATGAATAACAAGCTCGATCTGGAATTAGCCAAGGAATCATACAAGCTTGCAACAAAAGCCAGTATCGGAAGTTTTGCGACTTTTGCCGCCATCATCTATTTTTTCTGGGGCCTGGTTTCAACGCCACTACTGACTGCCTGGGTCACAATCAATATCGTCTGTTCTGCATCGGTGTTCTTTGTTGCCCGTCAGTTCGAAAAACAAGTCGATCTGAATAATGCAAACAGATGGCTGCGCCTATACAGCGTGTTGGTATTGGTCAGTGTTGTACCCTGGGGGTTTATCGGTCCGATCGGTTTCATGATCGAGGATGAGACCTATCATATGTTGACCCTGTTCATACTGGGCGGCGTGACTGCCGGTGGCATCATTACCCGTGCAGTAGTATTCAAGAACTATGTGCTAACCCTTTTTTCCTTATTGACCCCAACGCTGATAACCCTGCTGATGCAGGGAACCGCGCTTGCTGAAACCGTATTGATCCTGATATTGATCTACATGGTGTTCATGCTGTGGGTTGCGAAAAGTTACAGTCGCAACGTCAAACACAACATCCAGTTATGGCTGGATAATGAAAAGCTGTTGGGAGAGGTGAGGGATTCTCATACTGAAATTGCAAAAAAGAATCTGGAGCTGACCCATGAGATCGAACAGGGTAAAAAGATTGAAAGCCAACTGATTGAAGCCAAGGAGCGATCTGAGCGGGCGAGTGAAGCGAAGAACCAGTTTCTCGCCAATGTCAGTCATGAACTTCGTACACCGTTAAACGGTATCATGGGATTTACCGAGTTGCTGCAGGAAGAGCATCTGGAGCAGAAGCATGATCAGTATGTTTCACAGATCGGCAAAGCCGCAAAAAGCCTGTTGCATATTGTGAATGACATTCTGGATATCACCTCGATCGAGTCAGGCCAGATCAGCTTGAATGAAGAATCCTTCACATTGCGTACGGAAATGGAAGAGGTTCTTGCCATCATGGGCCCGATTGCCGAGCGTAAGAATCTGCTTCTCAAGCTGTGTATCGATCAACAGCTTCATAACAGGCTGTATGGGGATGCCAACCGATTGCGTCAGATTGTCAGCAATCTGCTTTCCAACGCGATTAAGTATACTGAGTCGGGTTATGTCAGTTTGACGATAAAACAGTTGAACACAAACGCTAAAAAAGTATTGCTCAGATTCGAAGTCGAGGATACCGGAATCGGTATTGCTGAGGCTGAGTTAAGCACGATTTTCAATAATTTTACCCGGGTGGAAAATTTTGAAACCCGTAAAACGGAAGGTGCCGGGCTGGGCTTGGCAATCGTTAAAAGTCTGGTGGATAAAATGGATGGTGTACTGGATGTCAGCAGCAGTTTGCATGAAGGCTCCTGTTTCAGTCTGGAACTGCCGCTGAAAGCCTGTAGCAAGGATGACCTCCGTTCGCAGCCGCCAAGGGCTGCCACGGTCACGCAACAACAGCGACAAAACTTTCATGTTCTGGTTGTTGATGATAACGAAATCAATCGGATGTTGCTTTGTGCCTTTCTTTCCAAGTTGGGTAATCCCTATGCAGTCGCCACCAATGGCTATGAAGCATTGGCACAAATACGCAACAACCGTTTTGATGTTGTGTTAATGGATATTCAAATGCCCGATATCAGTGGGATGGATGTGGCAAGCCGGTTACGTTCTGAGAGTCGATCAATACCAATTCTGATTGCGACCACAGCGCACGCCTTTCCTGAACAACATCAAACGATTCTCGATGCCGGTTTTTCTGACCTGTTGACAAAACCGGTTGGAATCGAGGAGTTGGAAAAGACTCTGGCCCATGCCTTCAGTGGCGGCTACACGGAAGATAAGAGAGTCGCCAATACCATTCTGATGTAATCATTGCCGTGATTGAGCGTAACGATCAGATAAAATAGACTCCTATCTAAGCGTCATGCATCCCCGGATTCGAATCGTCTTACTCAGAGAATTTCATACCCTTTTTCGAGGGCCTTGAACCTGCTCAATGTTAATGATCGTGTCAACCGATTATTTGCTTGATTCATATCAAGTTTGTAATTTCTAGCATCCTCTATGATGCGCAGTTTACCGCTAGAGACCTTTGGTGCGCCATGAGCAAATATCAGCTACCCATCGTAGCCAGTGACCAGATACCGCTTGTCGAACTGGAATTGATGAATCAGGTGCATCGGGAAGAGGTTGAAATGATCAATCAGTTGGGAGCGCTGTTGATCGACGGATTACAGGGTAAGCCCGAAATAGACAAGATCAGTCACTCGGTTAAGGCCTGGATCGACCACACCCGAGACCATTTCGAAGGGGAGAACAAAATGATGATGGAGTATGGTTTCCCTCCCTATCCGGTGCATAAGGGCGAGCATGATCAGGTGTTGCTACGCCTTGAGTCGCTTCAGGCTGAATGGCTAAAGGAGTTCAATCTGGAGCTCCTGGCCGACTTCATCTTCATCGAATGGCGCAATTGGTTTGGTAATCATGTCAATAGCATGGACATGGTGACAGCCCAGTTCCTAGGTCGGTTTATTCGTTAGTGGGGAACTGGTACGGACGAGCCGATCAGGCTCCTTGTATTTTGCAGGGCGGGGCCAATCACTGGCCACCGCCCTATTCTGCAGTTAGCCAATCATTACTGAGATGATGATGCCCAGCACCAGGATTGCTAATGCGCCGACTATTGCTCTATCACTACCTAACATGGTTTGTCCTCCAAAATTGACTTGACCAAAAGCTCCATAAAAAAGAAAAGACAGTCCTAACGGTGTCTTTTCACGGGAGACAAGCAATAACATTGCGGAGCTTAGGGTAATTGCAGCCTGTTCCATTTCAACTGACTTAAGTCAATGAACTGGATGGTTTTAATCCGTTTTGCCCAGAATGTGACCAGCTATTGATTAAGTCCGATGGCGATCTTGATCGCTCGGTTGCCGCAAAGTGTGTTGGGCCGGTGCAGATTGTTTCGCGGGGGTGATACGCCCCGAAGCTCCCTATCGGGTCGGGTTTCATGGTACAAATAGCTCAAATACTCTTTATCCTGATGCAGCGGCAAAAATCAATAACAGATCAGGTAAGAGCCGTGGATACCCCAATTCGATGCAGAACCGTGGTGTGTGGCTGATTTCCACGCCCATCTCACTGCGGCCACGTTTGTTGGCCGGCTGGGGTATGATTCGTCCTGACACCGTGCCGGAGAGCATTTTGCGCCCAGCAGGGTTGACTGGTGTAGCGAGAAGGTGGGCCCGATATGAATCTGCTGTTTAGTGAACTTCCCGGACGTTTTGAACGTCATTTGATGCGTAAGCATGGCAATCCCCTGTTTCAAGCGCCACAAAGCCAGCTGACTCAAGAGCAATTGACGGAAGCCCAGCGTCTCGATCATGAGGAGCTGGTGGCCTACATCGAGAGTCTGCGCAAGCTGGTAGGCGAGGCCGTGGCCCTGGGCCCCCATGAACAGAGCGACGTGATTCTCGAGCTGAAAGAACGACTCGACAAGGCCTACGAAACAGCCTGCCGTCTGGCTGATGATCAAACCCCGAACAAGCAGGCGATCATGAAACTGGTCGAGGTGATCATGCGTGCGGTATGGAAAGGGGCAGGTAATGACACTCTGGCGCATCAGGAGCTGCAGCAGGAGGAGGCCGCTCGAAAAACCCACTATGCGTTACTTGAGCACCCCTTGGTGGCCGACCTGCTCGATCCCGAATCACTGATTCTTCAAAACGAGCTGCTGCCGGTGCTGTTGAGTGCGGAACAGGATGAGTTTGAAACCGCCATCACCCTGTTCGATCCTGCTCAGCTGTCTGAGCTCTGCATTCAGGGTGAGGAGTTCTTTAGTGCAGCGGGTGAAAGTGAGGCCTGGCGGCAGGCGAAGCGGCGCTTTGATATTTTGCAGGGGGTGCTGGATTCCCTCGGCAGTGAAGACCAGAACGCCTGAGCCGGCAGAGCACAAACCCTCTGTTGTCTACCCTGAGCATGAATTAATGCATGTGGCCCCAGGAGAGAGAGCCACAGTCTGCTGGATGTTTGATGGCGTTACTGATCTGCAAAGTCCTGGGTCCAGTAGATTCGATAGCGTGCCGATGGGTTTTCCGCCATGCCGGCGCCGAGTTCCGTAACCGCCGTGTTCATGATGTTGGCACAGTGGCCGGGACTCTCCAGCCAGGCGGCCATTACCGCCTCCTCATCGTTGTATCCGGCCGCGATATTTTCTGCGTAGGCACGCCAGTTGTAACCCGCAGCTGTGATTCTATCCCCCGGGCTCGAGCCATCCAGGCCGGTATGGTCGAAGAAGTCATGATCCGCCATGGAGGTTGAGTGGTTCTGTGCAGCGGTTTCCAGTTGGCATTGCCAGGCGACCGCTTCGACGGCGCCATAACGGGTGCCGCCGCAATCCCGGCTGACAGCACGGGCATTGTTCACCAGGGTCAGCATCAGTTTGTCACTCTCGTCCATACAGGCATCGATGGTTGCCTGGCTGGTATTGCCCAGGTTGTAGCTCGATCCGGTGGTAAAGTCCCAGCTCTCAACCGGAACAGGATTGCCTGAGGGATCCTGCAGATTGGTACCCAGTGTTACCCGATAGAGGGTGTCTGCAAGCAGTGGACTCGCGAAACTCAGAATCAGGCTGTCGCTGTCCGAGTCATAGCTGACACTGGCGGTTACTGATGAACCTGCCTGGGTAACCAGAAGGCTCTGGTTATCGATCAGGGTCGCATCCAGGGGTTCGTCGAAACTGACGCTGACCTGGGTGGTGGTTGAGACGCCAACCGCATCGGCCAGGGGTGATCGGCTGGTGACAGCCGGGGCGGTGCTGTCCGTTGCCGGTGAGAGTTGAATGGTAATATTGGCCGTTGCACTGTACTCCCCGTCATTCACCGTCAACCGCAGGCTCAAGCTGCTGCTCTGTGTCACTTCCGGTGCGATGAAACTGAGACTGGGATTGCTCTTGTTGGTCAGATTGAGTGCCTCTCCCCCGGTCTGCGTCCAGAGGTAGCTTAGGCTGTCCCCTTCAGGGTCACTGGATGCGGAGCCGTCCAGAGTGACGGTTTCCCCCGAAGTGACGCTTTGACTGCCGCTGATCGAGGCGGTCGGTGGTTGATTCACCGGTTGGGGTGTCACCACATCATCGGCCGGTGGTGGCTGTTCCGTTTCCACCGGGGTGCTGTCACCTTCATCCGGGTTGGTTGTGTCGTTGCCGGTCTCTTGCGGTGGGGCGCTGTTATCATCTCCGCCGCTGCTGTCCTCCTGGGTATTGTCATCGACTGTGGTTTGAGAGCCCCCATCATCACCACCGGATCCACCACCACCACCACAGGCGACTAAAATGAGGCTGAGCAAGAGTGACAGGATAAGGGCTTTCGTATTGTTTTTAAGCAACATAGGGCAAACCATCAGCTAAAGACCAAGGGCACTGGCAGGCTCCAATCCCGATGTTGGAGTTGCAGGTGCCTACGACTATTTGTCGGCGAATCCGTTGGAATCTACAGGCTGTTTCAGGGCTAAAACCTGGGCTTGTTCACAATTGTGGGAGTTGAGGATGGTTGGATCCTATTCAATCCGGCGGCTGAAAGTGATCTTGCTGGTTGCCGGATTGAAACTTCAGCCCTAGCCGGTATTGCGTAAGCCGGCGGAGATGGCGTTGATCGAGCGTAACAGAGGGGTCAGCCAAAGTTCCTGCTGCTCTTCGCTCAGGCCACTGTAGCGGTAGTGCTTGATCAGCTCCAGCTGAATGTGATTGAGCGGATCCAGGTAGGCGTCTCGGCGACGGATCGATTGCTGCAGAACCGGGGCGTCATCCAGCAGTTCATTCAGCTGGGCGATGGTGAGAATTTCTGAGCAGGTGAGTTCGTACTCGCGCTTGATCATATCGAAGATCGTTCGGCTGGTCGGCTTATCCAGAC
>JAHRHW010000154.1 GCA_019100305.1 Candidatus Thiodiazotropha taylori
ATTCACCCGAACCAGATCGAGTCCCAGCACCTTGTGCAGTATCGGCATCAGGATGAAACCGACACCAATCTGAATGAAGCCCCCCCAGAATCCGGCCGCAACCATCAACAGATGCCCGGCGAACAGATTCTTAGCCTTGCTTTCACCACCGGTCGGTTTGATTTTATCGTGACCGGTGGCCATTAAAATCATCACACCCACCATCACCAGCGCCAAAACCCGGTCGAACCAGACGCCGTCGAGTTTCACCCCAACCATTGCGCCACCAATCGCCCCCAGGGAAGCCATCGCCGCAAGACTCAAACCCAGCTTGAAATCGGAGTAGCCGCGACGCCTGAAAGCGGTCACCGCGGTGATGTTCTGAGCCAGTATGGCGATCCGATTGGTGCCGTTCGCCACCGGCCCCGGGATCCCCATGAACAGCATCACCGGTATGGTCAGTAACGAGCCGCCTCCAGCCATCACATTCAGCCAGCCGGCAGCAACACCGACCAAGGCAAGCAGCAGAATCTGCCAGATTTCCACAAAAACACCCCTGCGTATCTTTTTTGATCCGGCTATCAGACTAACAGAGTTGATTCAGATCAGTGTACAGGTTGTTAAAAAAGCCCCTCTTCGGCCGACAAATGATTAGATAGCTTGCTCCACTCCAATTACTTACAGAGGCCCGGTCAGCCATACGCCCTCTGCAAGCAGCAGGAAAATGAATAACAAACAGACTTCAATCATTGCAGTTCTAGTTGTTCTTGCTCTCTCCCTATCATCTGACCAGAGAGCCTGGAGTGTGCAGGCAGAAAATCAGCTTGCAGAGCCACAGGCAACCCATCTGGTGGCTGCAATGCCCCGCGACTTCCCTCCCCAGTATGCTGTTGATGAGAATGGCAGACCTTATGGTTTTGCTATCGATGTGATGAACGCATTGGCCGAACAGGCCGGATTAACCGTAGAGTATCAGATTCATGAGACCTGGCAGGATGTACTCAATGCCATAAGAACAGGCCAGGCCGACCTGATACCCAATGTGGGGATAACCGCCGACCGACAGAAATATGCCGATTTTACGGCACCGGTGGAGACCTTTTCCGTATCACTTTTTGTGCGGCATGAAACTGTATCGATCCAATCAGTTCAGGATCTGGCCGGTTACCAGGTCGGCGTGATGAGGGGTAATGTGGCCATCAAGCTGCTTGCTGACAAAAATCTCAAACTCAAACATTTCGATCAGCTCCCCGATGCCCTGATTGCATTGCTGAGCGGTCAGATCGACGCCTTCGCCTATCCGGATCCGGTCGTCTGGCGCTATACACAACAGCTTGGCCTGGATGACCATATCCGCAAGATAAGCCCTTCGCTGAAAGAGATTAAGCGCGCCATCGCGGTACGCAAAGGTGAGCCTCTGCTGGTAAAACAACTGAATCAGGAAGTCGATCGTCTCATCTCGAGCAAGCGGTTCAAAGAGATCTATTCCCGCTGGTATGCCACACCCACCCCATACTGGAACACCCAGAGAACGCTGCTCGCGATGTCACTGCTGTTGATGCTGGTCGCCGCCGGTCTACTGATCTGGCGCTTTCGCAGTCTGCAGCAGCTGAATCAACAGCTGACCGCTGAAACCGGGATGCGCCGCGATGCTGAGACACAGCTGCAGCAGCTCAACGCCGATCTCGAGGAGACCGTACGCCGCCAGACTGAGGGGCTGGCCGAGGCACAACGCATGGGTAAGATGGGCAGTTGGGTGTTGAACCTGCAGCAGGACTTGCTGGAGTGGTCCGATGAGACGTTCCGTATCTTTGAGATAGATCCGCAGCGCTTTGGCGCCACCTATGAAAAATTTCTAGAAACCGTCCACCCCAGCGACCGTGAAAGGGTCAATAACGCCTACCTGAGTTCACTGGAGGATCAGCATGATTATGAGATTGAGCACCGCCTATTATTTGCAGACGGCCGTATCAAATGGGTGAAAGAGCAGTGTGAAACCCGATTTGACAGTCATGGGCTGCCAATCATCTCCCGTGGGACAGTTCAGGATATTACTGAACGCAAAGCGGCCGAACGACAACTTGCCCTCACCCAGCATGCTCTGGACCACATCTCAGAAGCGGCCTATCTAATCATGCCAGATGGCCACTTCAGATATGTCAATTCAGCAGCTTGTGAAACCCTGGGTTATACAAAGGAGGAGCTGTTGAAAAAATCGGTGATGGATATCGACCCATCATACTCAACCGATCAATTTATGGAGATAGACAAGAAGCTCACGGAAGCTGGATCACTACGCTTCGAAACCACCCACCAACATCGTGACGGCCACACGATTCCGGTTGAGATCGTCGCCAACCACATCCAGTTCGAGGATGAAGAGCTCTCCTTTGCCATCGCCCGTGACATCAGCGAGATCAAATCGGCGCAGTTGGAGATTGAGCGCCAACACACCCTGTTGCAGCAGGTCATAGACGGGGTCAGTGATCCGATTCTGATGATCGATACTGATTATACGGTTCAATTGATGAACCACGCCGCGCGGGCAGCAGCACCGGCCAAAGCACTGGCATCTGCTCAACCGAAATGTTACGCCATCTCACACCACATCGATCACCCCTGCCAGGGTGAGGATCACCCATGCCCTTTAAATCAGGTCATGGTGAGCAAACAAACCGTGAAGGTGGTTCACAACCACCCCGGACAGGATGGCGCGACACGTACCTTTGAACTGTTGGCAAATCCCCTGTTTGACAAGCATGGCGATATTACCGGCATCATCGAATCGGGCAGGGATATCACCGATTACCTGAGTGTTGTCGAGCAGCTCAGAAAAAACCAACACCGCCTCGACCACATCGCCCACCATGACCCACTAACCGGCATGCCCAATCGATTGTTGTTTGTGGATCGTTTGCAACAGGCAATCTTTAAGGCCAAGCGCAACAATAATATGGTCGCCCTGCTGTTCATTGATCTGGACCGCTTCAAACAGATCAATGACAGCTTCGGTCACCCCACCGGGGATCAGATCCTGAAAGAGGCGGCAATCCGCCTCAAAGCGATGATCCGGGAAGTCGACACCATCGCCCGAGTCGGTGGTGATGAGTTCACCGTGATCCTCGACCAGATCGAGCAGACTCAGGACGTTGTAAAGATTGCTGAGAAGCTGCTCGGTGCCTTCACCCAGGGTTTCAAGGTCCTGGATAAGGAGCTGTTTCTCTCCAGCAGCATCGGCATCAGCATCTACCCCCAGGACAGCGACGACCCGAATACCCTGATACGCAATGCGGATTCCGCCATGTACAAGGCCAAGGAACTGGGTAGAAACGCCTACAGTTTCTATACTGCGGAGATGACCTCACTGGCGTTTGAGAGACTGATGATGGAGAACAGTCTGCGTAAAGCCCTGAGCATGAATGAGCTGGTTCTTCACTACCAGCCACAGATCGATATCCGCAGTGGCCGGGTCATCGGTGTCGAAGCGTTGGTGCGTTGGCAACATCCGGAATTGGGATTGTTACCACCGGCCAAGTTCATCCCGCTTGCTGAGGATTCGGGTCTGATCCGCCCGATTGGCGAGTGGATTCTTCGCCAGGCCTGTCTGCAGGCTGGCAAGTGGCGCGATCAAGGTTTCAGTCCGGAACGCATCTCCGTCAATTGCAATCTGTCAGCGGGCCAGTTGAACAGCGAACTCTTTGTTGGGGGTATTCAGGCTATTCTTGCGGAGGCCGGGATCGACGCCGACCTGCTGGAGCTCGAAATTACCGAAACCACCATCATGAACGATCCTGAACATATGTCGGAAATTTTCAACCGCCTGCGGGATATCGGCATCAAGCTGGCAATTGACGACTTCGGCACCGGTTACTCATCCCTCTCCTATCTGAAAACCCTGCCGATCTCCAAACTGAAGATCGACCAATCCTTTGTACGTGACATCCCATCCGATCCGGATGACATGGCGATTACCCGGGCCATCATCGCCCTGGGAGGGAGCCTGCAGATGCAGGTGATTGCCGAAGGGGTGGAGACCGAAGCCCAGGCCGAGTTCCTGAAAGCTGAAGGCTGTTACCTGGCTCAAGGATTTCTCTATGCAAAACCGATGAAATCCGAGGATCTGGACCAATACATGGCATCCGTCCAGACAGATTTCTGAGCCGGTTCAGAACTGAAAAAGCCCCGACAAGTGGGGCTTTCAGGATGATTGTCTGTAGAAACCTTGCCGCTCTTCAGAAGGGAATATCGTCGTCAAAGTCGTTGTCAGGCATGGAACTGGGTGCCGGTGCCGACTGGGGTCTGGACATACCCTGGGACTGGGGCGCATCGAAGGAGGCACTGCCGCCTCGACTGTCGAGCATCTGCATCTCACTGGCGACGATTTCCGTGGTGTAGCGATCCTGGCCATCCTGTCCCTGCCACTTGCGGGTGCGCAGACTGCCTTCCACGTAGACCTTGGAACCCTTCTTCAGATACTCGCCGGCAATCTCACCCAGACGATTGAAAAACACCACCCGGTGCCATTCGGTCCGCTCCTGTTGCTCGCCGCTGTTCTTGTCCTTCCAGCTCTCAGAGGTGGCCAGGGTGACATTGGTGACTGCACCACCGCTCGGCATATAGCGGGTCTCCGGATCCTTGCCCAGGTTACCGATGAGTATTACTTTGTTGATTCCTCGTGCCATCTAATTATCTCCGCAGCAGGTTAAAGCTCCTTCCACTGGAGCCAAATCCGGCTAGTGTACCTCACCCACCGCATATCCATCCAGAACCTGCTGGTCGACCACCTGCAGATCGACTTTCAGATAGGCGACCTCATCCTCGGCGATGATCACCGCATCATCAACCCCGTCGATGGCCATCAGCCTGGCCGCCAGACTGGTAACCTCAGACTCATCCAGCTTGCCCACCGGCAACAGATAGTTGCTCAGGTAGCTCGGATTGGGCATACCCCACGCAATCAACAACCAGACCAGCGCCATCGCGCCACACAGCAGAAACACCCCTTCGTTACCATAGTGGGTATGTATCCAACCCCCCAGGGCACCCCCAAGAAAGGCTCCGATGAACTGGGAGCTCGAGTAGACCCCCATTGCAGTACCTTTGCGCTCGCCTGGCGCTGCTTTGGCAATCAGCGAGGGTAGGGTCGCCTCCAGCAGATTGAAGGCGGTAAAAAAGATGAACAGACCGGCAACCAGCACCAGCAGCTGATGACTGAAGCCATAGAGCAGCACCGAGGCCAGAGCCAGGGCGGCGATTCCACCGAGAAACACCGGGCGCATGCGTCGACGGCTCTCGGCAATGATTACGAAGGGCACCATCATCACCATCGACAGCAACATTACCGGCAGATAGATCTGCCAATGGGATTCACTGGCCATCCCCAGATCCCGCAATGACAGCGGGTAGGCAAGAAACATCGCGGTGAGGGTCATGTGCAGGGTGAGGATACCCAGATCGAGACGTAACAGTTCCGGATCGGCCAGTACCTTGCCAAACTGGCTCGGCACCGCTTCCGCATCCCGATGAAAGTGACTCTCCTTTGGAGTCGGCACCACAAACACCACAATGGCAACACCACTCAATGCCAACACGGCGGTAAGCCAGAATATACCGGGCACGCCGATCCAGCTGTTGAGGATCGGTCCAAGAATCAGTGCAACCGCGAAGGCAAAACCGATGCTGATGCCGATGATCGCCATCATGCGCAAACGTCGCTGCTCGCGGCTGAGATCCGCTGCCAGCGCCATGATCACCGCCGCGATCGCACCGCTGCCCTGTAAGGCACGCCCGATGATGATGCCATAGATGGTTTCCGAGGTAGCGGCGACCACACTGCCCAGAGCAAACACCAGCAGACCGCCGATCAACACCGGTTTGCGGCCGATCCGATCGGACAACATGCCGAAGGGGATCTGCAACAGCGCCTGGGTGAGACCGTAGATGCCGATGGCGATACCAACCAGCAGAGGCGTCACATCCGGCAGCCCCTCCGCATAGAGGGCGAAGACCGGCAGAATCAGAAATAACCCCAACATTCTCAGGGAAAAGAGACCGGAGAGGGAGTAGGCGGCGCGTCGTTCAGTTGCATTCAGGCCGGAGCCATTCCCCCGCTTGTTACTCATTGCTAAGTCACTTTGCCAGTCAATAAAAAGAGCGCGTATAGTATCAGGTTCGCTTAGGGACTGTTAACAGGCCCTGATTCACTGCAGTATTACCACGACGATATTATGGACACCATCAGTATTCGCGGCGCCCGCACCCACAACCTGCAAAACATCGACCTGGATCTGCCACGCGACAAATTGATCGTGTTCACCGGACTCTCCGGTTCCGGAAAATCCTCGCTGGCCTTCGATACCATCTACGCCGAAGGTCAACGCCGTTATGTGGAATCCCTCTCCGCCTATGCAAGACAGTTTCTCTCACTGATGGAGAAACCGGATGTGGACCACATCGAGGGACTCTCCCCGGCCATCTCCATCGAACAGAAAACCACCTCCCACAACCCCCGCTCCACGGTGGGCACGATCACCGAGATCTACGACTATCTGCGGCTGCTGTTCGCCCGTGTCGGCACACCCAGATGCCCAGAGCACGACACCACCCTGGAGGCCCAGAGCATCAGTCAGATGGTTGACCAGGTGGTGGCCCTGCCCGAGGGGGAGAGGCTGATGATGCTGGCGCCGGTGATCCAGGAACGCAAAGGTGAGCACCACAAACTGCTGCAGGAGTTGCATGCCCAGGGATTCATCCGTGCCCGTATCGATGGCGAGGTGTTTGAACTCGACGACGCACCCACCCTGGAACTGCATAAAAAACACACCATCGAGGTGGTAGTGGACCGTTTCAAGGTGCGGCCGGATCTGAAAACCCGCCTGGCAGAGTCCTTTGAGACCGCTCTCAACCTGGCGGACGGTCTGGTGCGGGTTGCCTGGATGAACGGCAGTCATCAGGAGCTGGTCTTCTCTTCACGATTTGCCTGCCCCCACTGCGGCTACAGCCTGACCGAGCTGGAACCCAGGCTATTCTCATTCAACAACCCGGTTGGCGCCTGCCCAACCTGCGACGGCCTGGGCATCGAACAGTTCTTCGATCCGGAAAAGGTGGTCGCCCATCCGGAACTCTCCCTGGCAGGCGGCGCGGTACGCAGCTGGGACCGACGCAACGCCTACTACTTCCAGATGATCTCCTCACTGGGCCGGCATCTGAAATTCGATCCGGAAACCCCCTGGAAAAAGCTGCCCAAGAAGATTCAGAAAATCATCCTCCACGGCAGCGGCAGCGAGGCGATCGAATTCAGTTACCACAACGAGCGGGGGCGCTCGGTCAAGAAGCGCCACCCTTTCGAGGGCATCATACCCAACATGCAGCGTCGCTACCGGGAGACCGAATCGAATGCGGTGCGCGAGGAACTGAACCGCTATATCTCAAGCCAGCCCTGCCCCGATTGCGGGGGTACCCGGCTCAATCAGGCAGCACGACATGTCTTCATCAAGGAGCATACTCTGCCCGAGCTCACGCGGATGCCGATCGGCCAGGTGAAAAAGAGCTTCACGGCTCTAAAATTGCCAGGTAAGCGGGGCAAGATCGCCGCCAAGATTCTCAAGGAGATCGATCAGCGTCTCCACTTCCTGGTCAATGTGGGGCTCGACTATCTGACCCTCGACCGGAGCGCCGAAACCCTCTCCGGGGGTGAGGCCCAGCGGATTCGTCTCGCCAGCCAGATCGGCGCCGGCCTGGTCGGCGTCATGTATGTACTGGACGAACCCTCGATCGGTCTGCACCAGCGGGACAACCAGCGTCTGCTCGACACCCTGACCTATCTCAGGGACCTGGGTAACACAGTGATCGTAGTGGAGCATGACGAGGAGGCGATCCGCAGTGCGGATCATGTGGTGGACATCGGCCCCGGTGCCGGGCTGCATGGGGGCAAGATCATCGCCCAGGGTACGGCGAATCAGATTTCAAAAAGTAAGGGTTCACTCACCGGCGAATATCTGAGTGGCAAACGTTGCATTGAGATTCCCGAGCGCACCACCGAAATCGACGAGCTGCGCAAACTGGAACTGCTGGGCGCCACAGGTAACAACCTCAAAGAGGTGGACCTGGTGATTCCGGTAGGCAGCTTCTGCTGCATCACGGGGGTGTCCGGCTCCGGCAAATCAACCCTGATCAACGACACCCTCTACCCGATCTCCGCAGCCGCCCTGAATAAAGCCAATACCAGCCCCTCCCCCTACAAAACCATCAACGGTCTGGAGCACTACGACAAGGTGGTGGATATCGACCAGAGTCCGATCGGCCGCACACCCAGATCCAACCCGGCCACCTATACCGGACTCTTCACGCCGATTCGGGAGCTGTTTGCCGGCACACCGGAAGCCCGCTCCCGCGGCTATACCCCGGGTCGATTCAGTTTCAATGTGAAGGGGGGACGCTGCGAGGCCTGCAGTGGCGACGGAGTGATCAAAGTAGAGATGCATTTTCTTCCCGACATCTATGTGCAGTGCGATGTCTGTAAAGGCAAACGCTATAACCGGGAGACACTGGAGATCCACTACAAGGGTAAGACCATCGACGAAGTGCTCAACATGACCGTTGAAGAGGCGCTGGACTTTTTCGATGCGGTACCGGCGATCAAACGCAAACTGCAGACCCTGATGGATGTGGGACTCTCCTATATCTCCCTCGGACAAAACGCCACCACCCTCTCCGGCGGTGAAGCTCAACGGGTAAAACTCTCCCGAGAACTGTCAAAACGGGATACCGGCAACACCCTCTATATCCTCGACGAACCGACCACCGGTCTGCACTTTCACGATGTCAACCATCTGCTTGAGGTGCTGCATCGTTTGCGTAACCATGGCAATACAGTGGTGGTGATCGAACACAACCTGGATGTCATCAAGACAGCGGACTGGATCATCGACCTGGGACCCGAAGGGGGCGACAAGGGCGGTGAGATCATTGCCCAGGGCACACCGCAGCAGCTGGCCAGGACAAGGGGCTCCCATACCGGAAAATTTCTCAAAAAGCTGCTGGCCAGGTAGTCCCCTCAAGGCGTCTCATAGGCGCCCAGGTCGGGGGTCCCATCACGCAGATTACCCAGTATGTCCGTCGTCGGGACAGAGAGGGTCGTCCCCCTGCCCCTGGCCACCGAATCAACTTCGAGACGCAGATCGTCAGGCGCATCGAGAAAGCCGGGATCAGCACTCGAAGCCATACCATCAAGACCGCGGGTTCCACTGTCGAAGCTGGCACCGAAACAGAGATTGCTGTTGACCAACTGATAGGCGTCGGCAGTCAGATCGAAATCGTAGCAGCTGTCCCCCGATTGCGGGTTGGCGAAGTAACCGAT
>JAHRHW010000155.1 GCA_019100305.1 Candidatus Thiodiazotropha taylori
GCCCGACTTGAATATGATCCCGGTTTTTTGTCAGTTGTGCTTCAGCTCCCTCACCAAAATCGACTGGAGGCTCATCTGCGTTGGGATTCCCGGCAGTTGATCGGCTGGTCGACTGAAGACCGGCAAAGGCATTGAACTCCTCAAAAGCCTTCTGTTTTATGGCATTTACAAAGCCGTTGAACTCGTCTGTATTCGGTTTGCCCAGAAATAGGGAAATTAACGGTTCGCCATTCACCCGGCTATTGAAATGCAGGGCTGACTGACTGATTACTGGCTCCGGGTCCAACACGGTGAGCATCACCGTCAGAGTCTCCTCTTTTTTAAATGGCGCCTTGATTCGAATATCGATATGGTCATCGACTAACACGAATTCCTGTGTCCCTTTAAAAAGGTCTTTCTGTATCAGCTTGGTTGTCATATCCGCGCTTTGCCGTTAACTGCTGAAGACTTTCTTCATGATATCGGCGACGAACTCATGGCCATATGAGTTTTCCCCACAATGGATGACCTCGTTCTCTGTTCCGATAAAGGCCAGATAGGGGTGAACTTCGACACCCTCATGTTCGATATTCGCCTGATCGTCCAAGCTGCTGGCCACACTGAAGGCAATTTCACCCGTCAGCTCTCTTAATTGGTCACCAGTAATTCCACCTTGGGCCAGTTTGAAACGAATCTGCTCGATGATCTCTTGTATGAGTATCTCTTGCAGCTGTTCATACTTATCAATATCAATAATTTGTTGCATCTTGAGTTTCTTTTATCATTTCCAGGTCAACGATTATACACTTTCTCTTTTAGGCTTTTCAGCTTAACCCTCAGCGTGCTGAGAGGATTCATGCCCCTGTTTGTCTGGGGGTTATTGTCTATACAGCTCAATCGCCAGCGTTGACGGCGTTGCGACATCCAATCCTGTTTGTAGGCATCGTTACCGGTGAGAAAGTCAATCTCATCAACTTTATCTCGGTCGATTACCTGCTCCATCAAATAGGCGAGCAGTATCGTGCCGGGCGAGTAGCGTTTCCAAGCTTCGTCATAGACCAGCTTGAAAATACTTGCCTTTCCGTGGGCCACGAACCAGAACTGCGCGGCTGCCGGATGGTTGTCGATATAAAGAATTGCGAGCCTTAACCAGCCTGATTCTGACAGAGTTTTGGCCAGACCCTCAACAAACGGTTCAAATACCTCATTGGCTTTCCAACTGGCATTATAGACCGCTTGATAATCGGCTAACGCCTGGTCCAAATGGCTCCCGGTGAAGAGTTCTATTCGGAAATCCTGCTCCCGTTCGAGCTTGCGTTGTTTTCGTCCGACAGTATTTCTCACCCGCGATGGACGGGCGGCCATATAGTCGGAGAAAGACTCCCCGTTCGTACGGTGATACCAATTATAGAAACTGAAGTAGCGATGACAGCTGTATCCATAAGAGGTCATGGTTTGTTGGAGCTGATGCACTCTCGAGTCACTATCGGCAACAGGCTCCAGTTGCAGTGAATGGAGTGGCAGATCTCTTAACCCTTCAATCAGGCACGCCAGAATCTGTCTGTTATCGTTGCCGTCAAGGAGCAAGGTGTAGAGAGACGTATAGAGGTGTTTTACCGGGTAGGCGTGCTCACCATCAGGCTGTATCAATGGAAGCAGGGCAACTACCTTATCCCCATCAAGCACACAGGCCAGTAACAGGGTCTGATCTTCACTGAAGCCATTTCTGTGTAGGTTCTCAAACCAGATTCGGGAAAAAAACAGGCTCTCTTTTTCTGCCAAGGCAAACAGCTGATCGACGCTGGCCGGCAATTCAGACCAGTCAGCGTAACAGATAAATTCCATTACTGAGTTTAATTGGCTTTCTGACTGCCCTGGTCAGAACCACCGCTCATCTCGATCATTTCTGACACTTCCAGGGTGCCGTTGATCTCCAGAAAAGGGCAGCTTTTAGCGGCTTCGAGGGCCTGTTCCATGGAATCGGCCTGGATGATACTCATGCCGGACATGGCTGAAATGGTACCAGGGGATGCCTGACCACCGGGTTGTACAGTATGGGTATCCTTAAACGGAATCGCTGGACTGATCACCGCATCACCGAGGGAGATCAGCCACTGTTGATATTGCTCGAAGTGTTTCTGTCCCTCTTCAGGACTCGTGGGGTATTCACCCCCCAGATAGACAAAGATGTATTGTGGCATTGTTTGTAGGGTCTCTATCAAGAAATACGGTAATATTGAGTAAGTTACGGATTTTACCCAAAATTCCCTCTAAAAAAAGAAATAAATCTAATATATGCAGTCACAAAAAATTAGAATCGTAAGAGGGGGTGTGATCACTGGCCAGCAAAAAGGCGCTGCTATATAATCCTGACTCTATGAATTATTCGTTGTCGTGAGAGTTGCGATACAGGATTCTTACGCGAGCTATTTCGACTGCAAAACAAAAGGTGAATTATGAGCGGACAGCCTAAAACCAGACCTAAAGTTCCTGAGGGTAAATCACGTTATCTGACCACTCGTCAGAAAGAGGCTAATGAAAAAGGATTTGTCGGCTACGATACCATTTGGGAATCGTTTCAGAAAGTGGCTGAATACACCACTCCGAAACGCCCATAAATCAAGTGGTGCCGCGAACCTTCCACGGTTCGCGGCCACTTGTAGCTGCATCACCTACCTTACTCCTTCCTAAAGTCGGGCTTCTCTGGCGGACGACTCTTAAATCTGCACCGGTACCGATTATTCCTCTTCCGGATAAATGCACTCTATCTGGGTATTAGATAAATACTAAATAGGATGCCGATCTCTGCATTTTCTAACGTGAGATCTCTGAGGTCAGTTGATTTGATTGGTAGTGCTCCTTGATCGGTTCAAGAAATAGAAAATAGGACAAGTATCAACAGCGCGAGAGGGGATAGCAGGCGAACTGTCAGTTTCATAGTCGTTACCTCAGTGTGAAATTGAATCACCACTTGGCTTGGTAACTACCCGGCTGACATGAATGGTAATGATAATCAATATCGAGTATTGAGGCATACTCTACAAAATAAAGAATCTGCTAGCGTGTTGAGTCATCGACTGAACAGGCTGCCTCAAAATTGCGGCAGTGTGGTATTTCATATCGATTCAATGCAGTATAATTGTGTCCTTCTAATCTCAATTTACAGGCTGTCCCATGAAGCATTGCCAACCGGGTATCCTTGCCGATGTGCCGCGCCTTGCCCGCTACCTATCGTTTACCCTGAAACCCGATATCGATATTGATATCATTCGTAGGCTGGTGCGGGAAAAGCTCAATCTCGAGCACAGCGTGGTGGGTTTCGGACTCGAGTTGGTATTGGCCCTGGGGAAAGATATCGACGGATTGAAGCCGTTTCCTGTTCTCTGTGGACCAGGCTTCACCGTACCGGCAACACCATCCGCACTATGGATCTGGCTACAAGGGGATGACCGGGGTGAACTGTTGCAACGCTGTCGAGGCCTGGCAAAGGATTTAAGTGAAGCCTTTGTGCTGCACAAGGTGATCGATTCATTCCAGTATCGAGACAGCCGGGATCTGAGCGGCTATGAAGACGGCACTGAGAATCCCGAAGGTGAGGATGCCATAAAGGCCGGTCTCGTGCAGGGGGTGGGGCCAGGTATGGACGGGTCCAGCTTTGTCGCAGTACAGCAGTGGGTCCACGACCTGGATCACTTCCAAGAGCTCAGTCAAACGGAGCGCGACAACATCATCGGCCGACGTATCAGTGATAATGAGGAACTGGATGAAGCGCCACCATCCGCTCATGTCAAACGCACAGCCCAGGAGGATTTCGAGCCGGAAGCCTTCATTTTGCGTCGTTCCATGCCCTGGGCCGATGAACACCAAGCCGGCTTGGTGTTTGTTGCCTTCGGCCACTCCTTTGGTGCATTCGAAGCACTGCTGACACGCATGACCGGTAAGGATGATGGGATATGTGACGCTCTGTTTCGCTTTTCCCAACCGATCAGCGGTAGTTACTACTGGTGTCCTCCGGTTAAGGATGGAAAGCTCGATTTGAGTCTACTCGGCCTCTCTTGAAATCAATCTGAGGGACCTCTGGCTCATTTACTCTTTGTCATGCTGGTGATTACCGAGGGCCCGGAAAAGTAACCACTTAGATCATTCGCCTTTGAAACTGTGCTGACACAACGATCGCTCAGCGAGTTTCCACTCCAACAGGAGTGAAATAACTCTCAGAGACTCCCTGCCGGTTTAAAAACAGGCAGCGATCCGGGCCAGAGCCCGCTCAATATCCTCATTCCATTCGCAGGCACAGGAGAGTCGCATAAAGTTTTGGTACTTAGCGGTGGCGGAAAAAATCGGTCCGGGTGCAATACTGATTCCTTCGTGCAGCAGGTCCCGCGCCATGGAAAAGCTGTCCTGCTTATCCGGCAGCTCAACCCAAATAACAAAACCGCCCTGAGGTCGGGTGATGCGAGTACCCTTCGGGAAAAGACTCTCCACCGCATTGCTCATGCGCTCGACCGCCTGCGCATAATCCTCTCTGGTTTTTCGTAGATGTCTTTCATACTGACCATTCTCCAACAGTTGCGCAACCGCCAGTTGGGGCAGGGTGGGGGTAGCCAGATTGGTAACAAATTTCAAATACTCCACCGCCTGGAGATAGTCTCCAGGCACGATCCAACCCACTCTCAGGCCTGGTGAGAGGGTTTTTGAGACCGATGAGCAGTGCAGCACCAAGCCCTGCTGATCATAGCTTTTACAAACCCCGGGGCGTTGTTGACTGAAACCCAAGTCCCCGTAGACATCATCCTCAATCAAGGGAATCTGATGTGAAGTGAGTAACGCCACCAAGTCTCGTTTGTGCGACTCGTTCATACAATAACCGAGCGGATTGCTGTAATTCGGCACCAGGATACAGGCCTTGACCGGCCACTGCTCCAGGGCCATCTGCAGGGCCTGGAGTGAGATACCATCCCTCGGGTGAGTTGGTATTTCCAGCGCCTTGAGTCCCAAGGATTCGATAACCTGTAGCAAGCCATAAAAGGTGGGTGATTCAATTGCCACCACATCACCAGGCTGGGTAGTGGCGCGCAAAGCCAAGGTGAGTGCCTCCTGGCAGCCATTGGTAATAACGATTTCATCGGCGCTGACGCTACAACCGATCTCACCCAGGCGGCGGGCAATCTGGCGTCGCAGTTCCGGTACGCCTGGAGGAAATTCGTAACCGGCACTGCGTTGGCTTTGCAGTCGGTTGGACTTGGCCATCGCCTTTTCGATCTGCCGGGTTGGTAGGTAGACAGGGGCTGGAACCGCAGCCCCAAGTTGGATCATATTGGATTGGTTGGAAGCCTTAACCAGTTGCAGTGCCAGGTCCTGACCGGTTACCGGTGATGGGCGGTTTTTCGGCTTCGAAATCTCTGGCTCGTCACTACTCAAGGATGGGCGGAGACGCACATAGAAACCGGAGCGGGAGCGGGCTTCGACATATCCCTCATCCTCCAGCTTGCGGTAGACCGCCACACTGGTTGCGGTACTCACCCGGTGTTGGGCACTGAATCGGCGGACTCCGGGCAGACGTTCTCCTGGACGATAGTGGCCGATGGCAATCTGTTCCACAAGTTGTGCTGCCAGCTGTTGGTAGAGAAAGGACATGGTGAAACCACTACAGTTGTTGCAAGTTTGAATAGATACAGATTGTTTTAATATCAAACTGTACCGCTACAATAACTAGAATATGACTCTGTACTGCTTATTTGTAAAGGTTTAGGCTTGAATTGTCACTTTCAGGGAGATCAATAATGAGTAACTCAATCTACATCGTTGATGCATTCACGCACAAACCATTCAAAGGCAACCCTGCGGCGGTCTGTCTGCTTGAGCAGCCGGTCGATACCGCATGGATGCAGTCCATCGCAAGTGAAATCAACCTGTCCGATACAGCATTTCTACTGCCGATGGGGGACGGTGAGTGGAACCTTCGTTGGTTCACACCTCGTACGGAAGTCGATCTCTGTGGCCATGCAACGCTTGCCGCTGCTCATATACTCTGGAGTGAACTGGAGCAAACCCAGGAGCAATTGGTTTTCCACAGTCCCAGCGGTCTGTTAAAGGCCTGCAGGGAGCCGCAGGGGATAATGCTCGATTTTCCAATAGATCATCTGATCGAGGAGAGCAACGATCAACCCTTGATCGATGCGTTGGGCAGTCGACCGGAAAAGGTATTCAGGGGGAGGGAGGACCTGTTAGCCGTTTACCATAGCGCACAGCAGGTCAGAACCCTCAGCCCAGATCAATTGGCATTGTCTAACATCGCTTGCCGCGGTGTGATAACGACGGCCCCTGGTGATGAAGACGGGGTGGACTTTGTCTCTCGCTTTTTTGCCCCGGCCCTTGGCATTCCGGAGGATCCAGTCACAGGCTCGGCGCACTGCACGCTGGCCCCATATTGGAGTAACCAGCTTGGCAAGCAGACATTGAAAGCCTACCAGGTCTCACAGCGTGGTGGGGAGATCGAAATTAGGATGAGTGGTCAACGGGTTATGCTGATTGGCCAGACAGTTACTATCATGGAGGGTAAGCTTCGTGCCTGAATCACCTCAATGTTGGATAAATGGGAAACTGGTCAATCGAAACGAAGCAAAAGTTTCTGTTTACGACCATGGATTTCTGTATGGTGATGGTATCTTTGAAGGGATACGGTTTTACAACAAAAGCCCATTCATGCTACATGAGCATCTTGTACGATTACAAAAATCCGCCAAGGCAATCGCACTTGAAATTCCTTACGGCAATCAGGCGATTACTAACGCGATCGAACAAGTCATCAATAATTTCACGGACGATTCCGGTTACTTGAGATTGATCGTGACACGAGGTGTAGGGCGATTGGGGATAGATCCTACAGGCTGTACAAAACCAAGTCTTTTTATCATGGCGGATCAACTGGCGATTGTCAGTGAACGGATCAGAACAACGGGCGTGAAATTAATAATCGCATCCACACGACGCTTGCCCAATGACGGCCTGGACTCCAGGATAAAAAGCCTCAACTACCTGAATCAGATTTTGGCGAGAATGGAAGCAAACCAGGCAGGTGCAGATGAAGCTGTGTTGCTCAATCAGGCGGGCAGGGTTGCTGAAGGTACTACAGAGAACCTGTTCATAGTCGTGGAGGGTAGATTGCTGACGCCACCCGTAACTGAAGGTGCCTTGGATGGCATTACGCGTAAACTGGTGATTCAGTTAGCGCAGCAAAATGGGGTATCGGTGGCAGAAAGTCCGTTAACCTCCTATGATCTCTACAATGCTGATGAGTGCATCTTAACCGGTACTGGTGCCGAGATGATACCTGTTCGGAAAATTGACGGAAGAAGAGTGAATGCCTGTCCTGGACCTGTATTTCAACAATTGGAAGGGTATTACAGGAAAATGATAGCTGCCTAGGGTGGGTACTGACAGCTCTACAGAGCCAAAACAGTTATTTGAAGCGGTATCCTTGTTCAGCGGAATGATGAGTGGCGTAACCTGAATTTTCCAGTGCCTTAGGTCAGGAGATTCACGAATAATTCGTGTGAATACCGTGATTAATCATCTCGCCGTTCGACAAGCTCGGGGTCTGCAGTAATCTCACGATAGACCTCTATTCTTGAACCCTCTTCAACAACCGCATCCAACTTGGCTATTTTGCCAAAGATTCCCACTTTCTGGCGAGACAGATCAATCTCCGGAAACTGTTCAAGCAGGCCTGACTTCACGATTGCCTGCATTACAGTGGAACCGTCAGGCACCTCAAGTTTTAGCCATAACTGTTTGAATTTGTCTGCGTAGGCAACACCAATGTTCATTTTAAAATACCAACAGTGATCAATCAGGATGATTCTGGTTGTAATTCGGCTGAAACGTCAGTAGCCTTTTGCTCTCTTTCAGCTATTTTACGGTCCACCAATCTCTTCATTGCCAGAATGAATCCCATAACCAAAAAACCTCCAGGTGGTAAGATGATCAATAGAAAACCTTTGTAGTCCTCTATCAGTGTAATCTCAATCAGTTGAGCCCAACTGCCGAGCAGCTGTGCAGCGTTGTTAAACAAAGTACCACTGCCCAGTATCTCTCTCGCCGCACCGAGTAATACCATTGCGAAGGTGAACCCTATACCCATCATTAAACCGTCATACATGGATTTCACAACGGTATTGCGGGAAGCAAAGGATTCCGCCCGACCAAGAATGGCACAGTTCGTCACGATCAACGGGATGAAAAGGCCCAGTACTTTATGCAGATCATGAACCCAGGCGTTCATCGACATGTCGACCAGTGTCACCAGCACGGCGATAATCAGTACAAATACCGGGATCCGAACCTGCGGGGTGATAATACCGCGCAACAGGGAGATCAACAGGCCGGAAGCGACCATAACGACTGTCGTAGCAAGACCCATTCCCAGGCCATTGGTTGCAGTACCGGTTACGGCTAAAAGTGGGCAAAGACCTAAAGCTTGTGCAAAAACGATATTGTTATCCCACAAGCCATCTTTGGTAATACGTCTATAATCACTGCTCATAATCGATTTACTCGCTTAAGGAGGCACGTTGCAGAGGCTCGTCATCTGAATTGATTACAGGTGGGCGGAGTAGTTCGTCCGTATGTTGCTGGAAAAAAACCAGACCATCATGGACCGCGGTGACGATAGCGCGAGGTGTGATGGTCGCACCACTGAACTGATCAAACTTTCCGCCATCCTTTTTGACACGCCATTGTTGATTGGAGGTGTTGTCTAACGAATGATCGTTAAAACCTAAAATCCAGTCATCTTTCGCCACCTCGATCTTATCACCCAGACCGGGTGTTTCCGCGTGTGACAGTACTCTAACGCCCAATACCTCTCCCTTAGAATTGATCCCCATAATAAGCCGAATATCTCCAGCGTATCCCTTGCCGACAACTTCCCAGGCAAGTGCATTGACCTGCATACCCTGCAGTCCCCGGTATACCGTTAGATTGTCTCCCTTCTTATTGGAAATGCTCAAAGGTTGATCGAGTAGATCACTGTCATAGTATTCAGTGGGGACAACCTGATTCAGAGAACGCAGCAGATCCTCTTTTTGTCTTGCCATGATGTCATCCTTGGTGGCGATATTGCCGGCTACCAAAAGTGCGGTTGCAAGTGTAGAGAAGCCACCTAACAGTACGGCCTGATAGCCAACCCGTTTACGATATTGGGGTTCTTTTGGAGTGCTCATTTGCTATCAGCTCCCTCACTGCTGTATACCAATGGCTCACCTTTTCGGTCACGTCCGTAAATTCGTGGTTTCAGGTAGTGATCGATCAAGGGGGTACAGGCATTCATTAACATGACGGCAAACGCCACGC
>JAHRHW010000015.1 GCA_019100305.1 Candidatus Thiodiazotropha taylori
GATCACCGCTTTATGGGCAATCGAACCCAGCGCGATCACCACACTCTCGGATGGCATCGCTGACAGCTCCTGGGCAAGAAAGTCATTACACTGATTGACTTCTGCCCCTAAAGGTTTGTTCTGCGGTGGCAAACATTTGACTGCGTTGGTGATACGGCAGTTATTCAGCTCAAGTCCATCCCGACGGCTTGTCGATTCAGGTTGATTGGAAAATCCATAGTCGTAGAGTGTCTGATAGAGCAGCACGCCCGCATGGTCACCGGTAAAGGGTCTGCCTGTTGCATTGGCACCGTGCATGCCCGGCGCCAGGCCGACAATCAGCAGTTTGGCTTGCGCGTCGCCAAATGGCGCAACAGGTGCCGCATGATAGTCAGGGTAATCCTCAGCGACCTGATCAAGGAACTCTGCCAGCCTGGGACAGCGGCGGCATTTGGCAGTAAATCTCTTCAAAGCTAATCAACCTTCATCGTGATTTCTGTAACAGTCAGAGCCAACCCGATACGCACTATCAGGGCATGGCTCACTGCATGATACAGAATCTGTGTCGAGGGGGGCCAGGGACTGCCCTAGGGCCTGTTATCCCTAATCGCTGTCCTTCAAAATACCATGGCGGTATGCGAGTCGTGTCAACTCAACATCGTTCTTGATATCGAGTTTTTCGTAGATTCGCTGACGATAGGTACTGACGGTTTTAGGACTGAGAGAGAGGATATCGGATATCTCCTGATTCTTTTGTCCTTCCAGGATCTGCAGCAAGACCTGTGTCTCTCTTGAGGAGAGTGCTTTGAATGGATTGTCAGCGTGTCCCTGCCACTCGGTCAGAGTGTGTTTTCTGGCAACATCGGAAGCAATATAGTGGTGACCATTGTATACCGCACGAATCGCCCGAATCATCTCATCCGCAGGACAACCCTTGGTAAGAAATCCCATGGCGCCGACCTCATGCAGTCTTGAAGGGAATGGGTCATCATCGAGCACAGTCAATGCAATCACTTTCAAATCCGGTTTGACACGAAGCACTCTGCGGGTTGCTTCAATGCCCCCCATTCCAGGCATGTTGACATCCATCAGCACCACGTCCGGCGAGGATTTTCTCACCAGCTCAATAGCTTCTTCCCCTGTTGAGGCTTCCCCGGCAACTTCGATCTCTTCTGCCTTGTCGAGAATCCCCTTAACTCCGGTCCTGATCAATTCATGATCATCAACCAGTAACACTTTTATCATTTTTGCATCTCTGCAGATCCCTCTTACCCTTGTGAAAAAGGCATATCGATATCTATTGAAATTTGTCCCTAAATCCATACCCAAACATTCTTATTAGGGCTAATTTACCCCAAATGAGTGGTAACAGCGAGTACTATAGGTTGTAAAATTCAGTCCTTTAAACCCTGCTGAGTACGGCAGCAGAGGTACTTAACCGACCTGGGACATCGGAAATTCAGCAGCCAGATTACGGCTGTTAACGAGGAAGGAATGACCTTGCTCTACGCAGTATCTAAGCCATTTTGAGAGAAAGAGATTGATTTTCCAACGTTGCTCCAGGGTTGGATTCGTTCCCCAACGATCGAGTGGCAAGCTGGACTGACGCAAGTCGACCACATCCACCTGCCTCGAATCATGGTAGACCCTCAGCATGGCATCAGGATCGGGGTAATCTCCCACAACATGGGTGAAGTAGTAGGTCAGATGTACCAGAGTTGTGTAGGGGGTCTGTTCGATCACATCCAGGTAGAGATCCATCGATCCGCCCAATCTTGATCGATACTCCCCTGTCAGAGTTTGAAGGTCGGGCGCCATTCGCATCAGCAATCCGTAGCTCTCTTCACTGAGATCCAGTACGCGCCCCACCGTCGGCTGCTGGGAAAGCAGCTTTTTCGTACTCCATGGGTAGTCTGAAGATCTCATGTCGTCTGTTCGGTCATTCAAGTCCGCTGCATCACAGCAGACTTGAATCGTTCCGTTTAACGCTCAGCCTGGGTCTGCAGCCGACGCTTGATTAAGCGTTCTGGCCATTCTGCTGCTCAGCCTCGATTTGTGCTCTTACTTCATTCATATCCAGTTCACTGGCTTTGCTGAGCAATTCGCGGAACGCAGATTCCGGCAGCGCTCCAGGCTGAGAGAAGATAATGATATTTTCACGGAAGATCATCAGCGTTGGAATCGACCGCACCTGAAAGTGCATGGCGAGTTCCTGCTCATCTTCGGTATTCACTTTTCCGAATACGATATTGGGATGGTCTTCAGATACACTCTCATAGGTTGGAGCGAAGGAACGGCATGGACCACACCAGGGTGCCCAAAAGTCAATGATCACGAAATCATTTTCGGTTACGGTCGACTCAAAATTATCTTTTGTTAATTCTACAACAGCCACGTGGTAGCCCCTTACTGGAAGTTAAGATATGGCAGATAGTATCAGAATAGAGGGTGGAATGCCTGCCGGATTACCTATCCCCTGAAGTGGGTTTCAAAACTAAGAAGGGCCGCGACAATTGTGCGGCCCCCTCAGCATTTTCAAGCCGAATTGTGCTTAGCCCAGACCTTGATAAATCTGATCCCGGATTTCATCAACTCCGCCTACTCCATTGATTTTTATGTATTTACAACCACCAGCATCGGCCTCGGCGCTGTAGAAGGAGATCAATGGTTCAGTCTGATCATGATAGACCTTAAGACGGGCTTTTACGGTATCTTCCTGGTCATCATCCCGCTGGATCAAGTCTTCACCGGTCTCATCATCCTTACCCTCCACTTTCGGTGGGTTGTAGATGATATGGTAGGTACGGCCAGACGCCAGGTGGACACGACGCCCAGACATGCGTTTGATAATCTCCTCATCGGGCACATCGATCTCAACCACGGCATCGATCGGTACACCGGCCTCTTTCAGAGACTCTGCCTGGGGAATGGTGCGGGGAAAACCATCGAACAGGTAGCCATTTTTGCAGTCATCTTCGCTGATCCTCTCCTTGACCATACCCATGATGATGTCATCTGAGACCAGGCCACCTTCATCCATAATCTTTTTCGCTGCGACCCCGAGTTCGGTACCCGCTTTGACATGAGCTCTCAGCATATCGCCGGTGGAAATCTGCGGTATCTGATATTTTTCTTTTATGTAGTTTGCCTGCGTACCCTTACCGGCACCTGGGCCACCCAACAAAATGACGCGCATTATGATTCTCCTTTGGTTGTAATTGATCTATCCGGATTTTTCTGGGTTCCGAAACCTGAGGCTTCAGCCTGCGCTTTCCGGATCATGGGTCTGAGTTTGCCATGCCCGACAGACGGGGACCAGTTGAGGCTATCAATAGGCGGATACAGGCCACTTATGGAGTGGAATGAGAATCTGCTCACCTGTCGGTGATCCATCCACTCTTGCCAGGCAATCAGAATTCTATTTAACTTTACACAATAATATATTGATATTTATTGGCTTTACACTTGGATCCTTCATCAGCCCATGAAGAACCGAGTCGTTTCTTCAGCGGATAACAGGATTCGATTGAGTGTCAGCTGGAATCGTCCCGCCTGGGCAGACCAATTGATCATCGGCCTGCCCGGAGTCGATTGGACGTGATTATTGTCCGGCCAGTTTCAGCATCAGACTGTTCAGACGCCGCACAAATGCGGCAGGATCATCCAGTTGACCACCTTCAGCCAGCTGCGCCTGATCAAACAGCACTTTACTCAAATCACCGAAGCGCTCTTCATCCGACTCGTTTTCGAGTTGCACCACCAGCGGATGAGTCGCATTTACCTCCATGATCGGCTTGGTCTGCGGAGCGTCCTGTCCGACCGATTTGAGCACTCGGGCCAGATTGGCACTCATGTCGTGCTCCTCGACAACCAGACAGGCCGGTGAATCGGTCAATCGCTGACTCACCCTGATCTCTTTGACGGACTCCTGCAGTACCTGCTGCATTCTTTCGAGCAGCGCTTTGTGCTCTTCGGTCTGTTTCTCCTGACTCTCCTGCTCTTGCTTGTCTTCAAGCTCACCCAGATCGAGTTCACCCTTGGCGACAGACTGCAGGGTCTTGCCATCAAACTCAGTCAGGCTGGTAACCAGCCACTCATCCACCCGGTCCGAGAGCAGCAGTACTTCAATACCCTTTTTCTTCAACACTTCAAGATGTGGACTGAAACGGGCGGCAGCCGCTGAATCGGCGGTGATATAGTAGATTTTGTCCTGTCCTTCACGCATCCTGGAGACATAATCGGCCAGCGATACCGTCTGCTCATCCTGCTCGTTGTGGGTTGAGGCAAAGCGCAGCAGCGCAGAGATTTTCTCCTTGTTGGCAAAATCCTCTGCTGGTCCCTCTTTCAACACCTTGCCGAATTGATCCCAGAACTCCTGGTACTTTTGCTTATCGTTCTCTGCAAGTTTCTCCAGGGCTCCAAGCACCCGCTTCACATTGGCCTGGCGAATGGTGTCAATTTTCCGGTTGTGCTGCAGGATTTCCCGGGAGACGTTGAGCGGCAGATCGTCCGAGTCCACCACCCCTTTGACGAAACGCATATAGCGAGGCATCAGTTTTTCAGCCTCATCCATGATGAAAACCCGTCTGACGAAGAGCTTCACACCATGTTTCTGATCTCTGTCCCAAAGGTCAAACGGGGCGCGAGCCGGAACAAATAGCAGCGCGGTATATTCGTTGTTCCCCTCCACCCGGTTGTGGACATGCAGGAGCGGATCCTCAAAATCATGGGAGACATGTTTGTAAAACTCGTTGTATTCGTCATCACTGATCTCGCTGCGGCTTCGCATCCACAGGGCAGTACCGGTATTTACCCGTTCAAATTCAGCGGTTTCCGGTTTCTCCTCATCCTCTCCGTAGAACTCCTTTTCCATCTCCACAGGCATGGTGATGTGATCGGAAAACTTGGAGATGATGTTGCGCAGCCTGAAGCCTTCTAGAAACTCCTTTTCGTCTTCCCGTAGATGCAGAATGACATCGGTCCCACGGGAGGGTTTGTCGATGTTTTCAATTGAATAGGAACCCTTACCCTCGGATACCCATTGAACGCCATGCTCATGTCCCAGACCGGCTCTGCGGGTCTTCAGGGTGACTTTGTCAGCAACGATAAACGCCGAGTAGAAACCCACACCGAACTGCCCGATCAGCTCACTGTCCTTGGCTTGATCACCGGACATGGCCTCAAAAAACTTGCGCGTGCCGGAGCTGGCAATGGTACCGATGGTTTCGGTCACATCCTGGCGGCTCATACCGATACCATTGTCGGAAATGGTCAAGGTACCGGCTTCCTTGTCATAAGTGACCCGAACCTTGAGCTCCGGATCATCCTCAAACAGTGCTTCATCGGTAAGCGCTTCAAATCTCAACTTTTCCGCGGCATCCGAGGCATTCGAAATCAGCTCCCGCAGAAAGATCTCTTTGTTACTGTAGAGGGATCGAATAACGAGATTCAGTACCTGGCTGACTTCTGCCTGAAAATCCAGGGTTTCTTTTTGGGCTTCAACGGTCATATTTGAGAACGGCCTCTGTTATCAAGGTAGATACAAAAAATTCCTGTAAAACGGTCTGATTCGCAACGGGCATCAACACCCTGCAGCGCTTCCAGGATTATAAATTGGTCAGATAGTTGGGATGGCTGGCCTCTTTTTCAAGGCCAGATGCTCAATTGAATTAAAAACTAGCCATGAATCCGATATTTACGCGATTCTCTTCATAGGTATTCAACTCGGTATCCCCATCCCGTTCAAGATGGCTGTAACCGACTGACACCCTGGCATCCTGACCGAGCAGATAGCCGAGACCCAGCGAGGCGGTCCATTCGTCATAGTTGCTCAGTTCCTGCTCATGATCCGACCAGAGTATGCGGGCCACCCCGGTAATCCTGCGGCTGATCAGTCGACTGAATGAGATGGCAGCCGTACTATCCTCGGTATCCTGAGTATCGACCACGTAATCCCGTTTGATGTAACCACCCCTCACTTCAAAGCGGGTACGTTGGGCGCTGAACAGATAGGAGGCATCGACACGATCGACTTCGTAATACTCTGCGCTCAGGGTGGAGACACCGGTAACCCGTACCGGCGGCGGATTGTCTAGCACCGCATCCCGAACCACATTGCCAAAGGCATCCTGGCGCTGGAACAGTGACGTATGGGTCGCTTCATCACGGGCACTGATGTAATCCCGTTTATAGGTTGCACGCCAGACCGACCTACTGGCTTCATGCTCAAAATCCACGTAGTAGTCATCACCAAATGCCCGCTCACCGCCGCCAATGGCAAAACGGGTACGGCTGGTTGGTGTAAAAACAAGCCCCACTGACCAGATTTCACCATCCACATCTTCACCGATAACCAGGTCGTAATCTTCATAACCTGCGGCAAAGGCGACCGCCCAGCGACGGGTGATCTGTTGCAGAAACTCCCCACGGAAGATTGAGATCTTGTTGTCCTCGGCGGTGCCGGAAAAGTCTTCCCTGGTATGGCTGGCAGAGAGCTCCCAGGCCTGGGCCGTCGAATAGGTTCCGCTACCGAGTATCAAATTGTACTTCTGAGAAGTACTGTCAACTTCGGTATCCTCTTCATAGTCGACCTTATCAGTCGAGTATCGCGCCTCCAGGACGCTGGTATTGCCGAACCGGGTCGTATAATAGGGACTTGCCCCCATCGTGTAGTAGTCCAGGTTCTCGGTTGGACCGGTCAGGCCGTCCGGGCTGTTGCGACTGTTGGCGATGCGTGTCTGGTCGGCGGTTGCCCAGAGATCCAGATAGAGGTGGTTCTCCATCAACTCCGCATCTGCGTTGGCGCGCAGCTGATGCACGGTTTCGTTATCCCGGGTCTCCTCTTTGTAGTAGCGGTACTCAGGGGAGTAGTTGAAATCCAAATTGGTCCTGGCACCTTCCCGCAGAATGGAGATGCCGGGCTTTACGCGGGTGACGTACTCCGTCTCCTTGTCGTCATTGGTCAGCAGTGCATTGTCCGTGTAGATTTCGTCCAGTGTGATCGACGGCGAGACGATCCACTCCCCCGATTGAGCCGTCAGAGGCAGTGACAGGATACTGAACATGCCCAGCATACGTATCGCCTGTTTTCGCTCGTGCCAGTGATTTTTTACGCAAGACATCCTATCCACCCCGTTTGGTTCGGTCTTAATTGAGTCATGTTGTATCTTTCATCCATGTTTGCGTCAACAGCGACGATCCTGACTGATCCCGTGAGACGGAGGCTCCGCTATGGGAAAACCTCTGTGAGAGCAATTATGGGGCAGGCATTCTACCACGCTTTGTTGTGCTTGAACTTATCTACTGCACAAATCGCCCGCCTGACGTCTCACCTGGATGGAGGCATGGCCGGTGAGCACCAATCCAATCGGTCCCATGTAACCTGTCAGCAATCTTCTTACAATCACACGGACATAACCAGGCAATATGTCACCATCCGAGCTTCAACTGACTACGTCAGGTATGATTGAATAGCAGTTATCCAAGCAATCGAACCCTACGAAGTACATAAACCATGAACAGCAACAATGTCGCCAGCCAACCTTTTGATGACCAGCGCCCAGGCACTTCCGGTCTGCGGAAAAAGGTCAAAGTGTTTCAAACTCCCCACTACCTGGAGAATTTTGTACAGGCCATTTTCGACACTCAAACCGACCTGAATGGTGGCAGTCTGGTGTTGGGCGGGGATGGACGCTTCTACAATCGTGAAGCGATCCAGATCATCCTCAGAATGGCAGCAGCCAACGGTGTCGCCAAGGTAATTGTCGGTTTGGGTGGATTGCTCTCCACCCCAGCCGCCTCCTGCCTGATTCGAAAATACAAGACGGATGGCGGGATCATCCTCTCTGCCAGCCACAATCCCGGTGGGCCGGATGAGGACTTCGGCATCAAATTCAACACCCCCAACGGCGGACCTGCCCCGGAATCGGTCACCGAGGCCATTTTCAGTCGTACGCAACAGATCGATGCCTATCGTATCGCAGAGCATGCAGACGTGGATCTGGATCAGGTCGCTGAACTGCGGATTGGAGAGACGCTGATCCAAATTGTCGATTCCGTAATCGACTATACGGAACTGATGGCAGATCTGTTCGATTTTGAACGTATTCACCAGCTGTTCAATTCCGGTGCGTTCACTATGTGCTTTGATGCCATGCACGCGGTCACCGGCCCCTACGCCAAACATATTTTCGAAGAGCGGCTGGGCGCTGAACCCGGAACGGTAATCAACAGCATACCCAAGGTCGATTTCGGTGGTGGCCACCCGGATCCCAATCTGGTCCACGCTCACGAGCTGGTCACCCGCACCCAGGGACACAGCGGTGTCGACTTCGGTGCGGCATCGGATGGGGATGGAGACAGGAACATGATCCTGGGGCGCGACTTTTTTGTCACCCCCAGCGACAGTCTGGCTGTAATCACCGCCAATGCCCACCTGGTTAAAGGTTACACTTCAGGTATCAGTGGGGTCGCCCGCTCCATGCCTACCAGTCAGGCAGCGGACCGGGTTGCTGAGAAACTCGGACTTGAGTGTTATGAAACCCCGACCGGCTGGAAGTTCTTCGGTAATCTGCTCGATGCGGGAAAGATCACCCTGTGCGGAGAGGAGAGTTTCGGCACAGGCTCGAATCACATTAGGGAAAAAGATGGCATGTGGGCGGTACTGTTCTGGCTCAATCTGCTGGCGGTCAGACAGCAGTCTGTCGAGTCAATCGTGCGTGAGCACTGGCAATCCTATGGTCGCAACTACTACACCCGCTATGACTATGAAGCCATCGATAAGGCTGCAGCGGAAGGATTGATGCAATCGCTGGGCGCTAAGCTCGACAGCCTGGTGGACAGTGAGATCGATGGGTACCGGGTGGCGTATGCCGACAACTTCTCCTACACAGATCCGGTAGACAGCAGCGTCTCAAGCAACCAGGGTATCCGGATCGGTTTTAGCGACGGATCAAGGATTGTTTTCAGGCTTTCAGGTACCGGTACTCAGGGCGCAACTTTACGGGTCTATCTGGAGGCCTATGAGCCAGATCCAGAGAAACAGACGTCAGCCACAGAAGAGGTGATGAAACCTCTGGTGGCGATTGCTCAGAATCTGGCGGAAATCGCACAGCGCACAGGACGTACCGAGCCCACAGTTATCACCTGAAATCCTGGACAATTCCGACAACGATTACTATAAGTTTGCGAGAGAAAAGAATAATTACAGTTTCAGCCTGAATCCATGGATGCGGGTTTGAACATAGATACCAGTATTTAACGACACTTTAGAGGGCATACCGTGAATAAGAAGCAGGAAAAAGAGAACGAAAAAAAGGTTTCAAAAAAGAAAACCGTGAAGAAAAAGGCGGCCAAGCCGAAAGTCGCCAAAAAGAAGACAGCCAAGAAAAAAGTCACTAAAAAACGGGTTGCGAAAAAAAGCACTCCAAGCAAAGGGGTAATCAGTCCACGGGAACGTTACGAGATGATCGCCACGATGGCCTACTATCGGGCTGAGTCACGTAACTTTGAACCTGGCTACGATGTACAGGACTGGCTCGATTGCGAAGCGATCATCAATGACATGCTGAGCAAAAGCTGATTCCAATCAACCCGGCTTATAGGCAAGCCCTGGTCTTGTAACCAAGAGCGGGGCTTGCATAAGCCTGATCAATCAACTGCCTTAAGATAGATGCAAGATCAACGTGAACTGCGGCCTGACAGTGTGGCCAGCAACCGCTGGTGAAGCCAGATCATCAGACCGGCCCCGACGATCAGTACGGATCCGACATAAAAGGGCCATCCCAACAGATCGTCAAAAAAGATCACGCTGACCAGAGCCGCAGCCACAATCTGCGCATTCAGATAGGGGGAGAGCAGCGATGCCGAAGCCATATGGAATGCCTTTACCAGCAAGAAGTGCCCGCTTGCACCCAATACACCGGTAACCACCAGATAGAGCCACTGGATTGGTGTTGGCTGCTGCCACCAGATTGGCAGTAGCAGAGTCAGAATCACTGCACCGGCAAAGGTGGTATGAAACAGGGTTGTCTGCTCACTGTCATGTCCCTTCAGGGCTCTGGTCAATACGAAATAGAAGGCCAGACAGACGGCCGCCAGACAGGCAAGCAACAGCGCCGGATCGGGATCACGAAAGCCGGGTCTGACGATGAACAGCACACCGATAAAACCGATCCCTACTGCAGACCATTCGGTGGCGCCAACCTTCTCCTTGAGAAACCAACCGGCCAACAGAGTCACCAGCACTGGAGCAAAAAAGACGATTGAAGTGGCATCCGCCAGGGATATGGTCTGAATGGCGCTGTACAGACTCAGCGTGACCCCCATCAGACAGATCGCCCTGATCAGTTGTATCCCTGGTCTACTGGCCCGGACAAAAGCAAATCCGCTCTGCAAGGAGAACAGAATAGCGACTATCAGAGTATGAAAAAAATAGCGCGCCCAGACCACCTCAGGCATCGGTAGATCGCGCATCAACCACTTGCCCAGGCCATCCATGATGGCCAACAGGAAACAGGCGAGTATCGTACTGATGATTCCCCAGAATAGATGCTGCACCTTCTCTTCGGTTGGTGGAACAGTTTGGGACATGAAGGGAGCCTGGGAATCGCCGTTTCTGGATCAGACGGAATTGTATCCCGCTATCACACTCCTTGTCGCTAGATATATCGGATCAAAGAGGGCTGTAAAAAGTCCGCAAATGAACGCGAATCAACGCAAATCAATTCTCTCCAGCAAGTGTCACTGTAGACAGCTTCACAAAGAAAGGTGATACAGAGTGGAATTGTAACCTACTCCATACTGTCATTTTGTAGTCAATCTTACCCAACGTTGCTGCAGGCCTGTGGTATACCGAACGAAACCAATTGGCGTTAATTCGCGTTCATTTACGGACTCAATCTAAAGCAGGGTGGGTGACAGAGCCCCACCCTGCTCTTTCAGCAGCGGTTTAGATCAGAACCGGACACCGGCTTTCACCCAAACCTCACGACCCGGCTCATTGACCTGAATCGCTTCCGGATTGAATGGGTCCGCATTGGCGCGGTTGACATGGTAGGCGTAGCTCTTGTCGAGCAGGTTATCGATACCGAAACTCACTTCGGCCGCTTTGGCAATCTCATAACTGCCATACAGGTCGATCACACCCCATCCCGGTGTCTCCTGAACATCCTGGCCACTGCCGTTCTCGAGATCCGCACGGGTCTGTTTTGCGTTCATGCGAACATTGCCACCGAACTCCAGGGCACCCATCGTATACTCCATACCGATTGTGGCTTCCAGAGGTGAGATCTGAGCGATGTTCCGGTCATCCGTGGTATTTTCCGCCCGAACGTAGGCGAGACTGGCAGTGGTGGTCAGAGAATCCATGATCTGGTATCCACCCTCCCATTCAATGCCATAGAACTCAGCGTCCACATTGCGATAGATGTTGGCGGTACCATTGGCTACCAGAATACCATCCTGGCCACGTGCCTTGTCGCGCAGGATATAGTCGCTTACATCATTGTAAAAGACCGAAACATCGGTATCCCAGGCGCCACCCTGCCAGCGCAGACCCGCTTCCAGCTGATGATGCTTTTCAGGTTCGAGTTCCGGATTACCCACCCAGCTCATGTCCATCATGGTCATCATATTGCGTGAAAAGCTTGCCAGATAACGCTCTGTTGAATCCGCGGTCCGAACACTGCGGCTGAGGCCGGTGTAGAAGGTACCGTCACCGATCTCCCGCTCATACTGCACAAAACCACCAACATTGTTTTCCGTGGTCTCATCGGATGTATCGGCGTAGTACGCCGCATAGAGATTGTTCGGCGTTGGGCTTGGACCCAGGTCGGGTTTCTCATCACCCCGAGAGATGGAGGCATCGACCCGATCGTATCGCAGTCCGGCTTTGAGCCGATCCAGACTGCCAATCGGTTGGGAAACTTCCATGAAGATACCGGTCTGCTCCAACTCAGCGCCAGGCCACATGATGGACTGCAGGGTGGTCGGCTCCATATTCGCCATGCCGGAGAAACGATCCGCATCGCGTTCATTGTTTTGAATATCGAAACCGACCGTCAACGTGGTCTCTCCCAGCATCAGGTCCGCCAGCAGACGACCACCTTTGGTATCGGAGGTTGTCGGTACACTCATACGCATCGGAGCGGTCTGCTCCCGCAGTGAGTAGTTGTCCATGAGATGATCGACTTCACTTGAATAGATCTCGGCCTTGATCGCCGAAAACGGCCCAACTTCGTCATTCTGCTCATACTTGAGTCTGATGTTGTCCGCATCGCTCATGGGTGAATCCATGCCGGCACCGGCATACAGTGCATCATCTTCGCGGGTCGCTTCCAGATTCAACTGCAGAATCTTATTGGTGTCCGGGGTATAACCGAGAATCAGGTTACCGGACTGTTTGGTGAACGCAGAGCGTACCTCATTACCATCACCATCCTCGTAGTTGTCTGCATCCTTATAGCCAATCACACCGCGGGCAAAACCCAGCTCTGTACCGGCCGCCACATCAACCGAGGCCTCTTTGGTTTGGGAATTACTCTTATAACCGACTTCGGCGCTGCCCAGATAGGGTTTACCCGCTTCAAACTGCGGTGCGTTGCGTTCGAACAGCACGGTGCCCCCACTGCCGCCGCCACCATAGATAACGGTCTGCGATCCCTTGATCACGGTGACACTGTCGTAACTCTCCATGGCGGAATAGGCGGTTGGAGGATCCATGCGGTTTGGACAGCCGCCATGGATGTAGGCGCCATCCATGATGATGTTGAGACGATTCTGACTCTGACCGCGAATAATCGGATCGATACCCTGGCCACCCATACGAATACCGGATACCCCGTTGATGTCCCGGAGGAAATCCGCTGCATCGCCTGGAATACCGCTTGAAGCCCCATCCATTGGCGCTGTTGTTACTGCTGGACTGGTTCCGCCTTCTGCCTCAACCACCACATCCTGCAGATCTTCCGTATGTTGATCTGCAACGACTGCCTGAGCGGTCAATATGGAACTGATTGCCAATGATAGGGCCGTAAAACGCATCGATTCACCTCAATTATCTAATTCTTGGAAACAGTATTAAATTGCAGTTTTCGAGCCAAAATCTTAAGCCATTGATATCTAGTGAATTGCCCCATTTATCAGTGATAAACCTGAATCCGTAATACGGCATATCACACGCTTGTGCGGCATATCACGCAGTTGAATGCCATACCCGTGCTCAACGTCCGCTGAGCCTGCTGGTTGATAGGATAGTAATCAGAGAGCCCGCTAGGGCGTGGCAAGATAGTCGATCCAGCGCTGAACAAGCTCAGTCTGCTGGGGCTTGTCAGCCAGTTTCAATGCCGATTTGAATGCCGCGAGTGCCGCAGTTGAGTCGGCCAGCCGATAGTGGGTGCTAGCCAATAACAACCAGTCTTCGAAAGCCGGTTTATGGGTCAGTTTGATGCCCAGTTCCAGTTGTTGCTGAGCCTCCTGCCACTGCTCCTGCTCCATCAGTAAACGCCCCATTCTAAGCTGTGGCTTGCCTGACTTGTCGATCTCCGCCAACTGTTTCAACACCTTGATCCCCTGCTCCGGCTCTCTTGCCAGCAACCAGGCATCAACCAACAGAGTCAGGGACTCTTCACGCAGCCTGATATTGCCTCGCTCAATACCATCGCTTAGCAGTTCCGCCGCATCCAGAGGATTGTTGAGTTGCAGATAGAGTTTGGCCAGCCGTATCAGCCCGCTCTCATCGACCAGTTTTCTGGAAGCCGCCAGCGCAAGCACCGCTACCGCTTTCTGCTCTCGGCCCAGCTGCAGCAGAACATCTGACAGCTGCTGCCAATATTGGGCATTGGCTGGGTATTTGTTTACCAGAATCTGCAGTATCGGTACGCTCTGTTTGTATTGCCTGGTCTCGAAATAGAGCCCCACCAACATCTGATACCAGGACTCCTGAGGGGAATCGGACTGCTTGATCGCCAGTTTCAGGGCAGAGATCGCCTTGCTGTACTTTTTCAGTGCATAGTAATAACTGGCCAGTAACACCCGCGCCTGTGGAGTCGGCTTTTCGGTCTGTTCAAACCAGCTCTGCAGTTGTGCAAGCCCTGCTTTATAGCGCTCTTCCTGATACATCAGTTGGGCCAGGGTGTAGCGTAAATTCAGGCTGACTCCGGCTGGCAATGCCCCCGATTCCACCGCAAACAGAAAATGATCGATGGCGGAGGGATAGTCTTTCAGGCCGACACTCAGATAGCCATAAGCCTGACGGGTGAGTGCCGTCTCATCCGGGTTCTGCTTGACTCGCTCCAGTAGCGCATCCAGTTCAATTCGGGCACGTTGATACTTTTCATTGCGTATCAGTACATCGATCATGAACAGATAGTCGTAGGTGTAGCGTTTCGCATCCGCTGCGTCCTTGGGCAGCTCATCTGCCGCAAGCCGGGGTGCGCACAGCAGCAGACTCAGGCTAATCCCGAGACACCAACACAGCATGACTTGCTTTACAGATCTCATCAGTTCAAACGATAGCTAATGGTTTGGGTTGCAATCCTCGATACCGCCTTACCATCCACCACTTTGGGGTGAAACTGCCAGCGGCTGATGGCACGCAGCGCCGATTGTTCAAAATAGCCCACCGGCTCAGCCTCGATGACCTCCGCATCACTGACCGAACCGTCCGGATTGATGGTAAAGCGCAGAACCACTTTCCCCTCAACATGGCGCATCAGCGCCCGTTGAGGATAGCGGGGCGGGAAACGCATCCGCGGCACAGGCTCTGCCGCCAGGGTGGTTGGCATTTGCGGCCGGACACCGATATAAGGACCCGTGCCGATCTGCAGTGGGATATCCAGTTCAGGGATCTGCCACTCCGCAAGCTCGGGGCGATCCACGGCTAGCGGTTGAAGGGGCGTCTCCGGTACCGCAGGAGGGGGTTCCGGCAGCTCTTCAATCTGCTCAGGCTCCTGCTGGGGAGGAGGCTCCGGCTCAGATTTCAGGCGAACAAACTCAATGATCTCTGATGAGAGCAGTTTATCCACCTGAATCGCCTTTTCACTCAACATCCGGTCAAGCAGTAGAAACAGGGCCAGATTGACCGCCATGGCAATCAGCAAAGCAAACAGAAAACGCATTACTCCTGATCCCGGGTTGCCGCAATGGAGACACTATCCACGCCGGCAAGACGCGATTGGTCCAATACCCGGATCACCACGCCGGTTGGTGCCTCCCGGTCGGCCATGATGACCACAGCACCCTCGGGATTCTCCGCATGCAGACGCTCCACATTGGCTCGAACGGCTCTTACGTCTACCCGGCGTTTATCGATCCAAACCTCACCCTTATGAGTAACGCCGATCAGAATCGCTGCCTGCTGCTTCATGGTGGCTGTAGCGGCACTGGGACGATCCACCTCGACTCCGGTCTCTTTGACGAAGGATGAGGTCACCATGAAAAAAATCAGCAGGATGAACACCATGTCGATCAACGGGGTCAGATTGATCGCCAGTTCACCGCTCTCCTCGTCGACATGCTGATGGCGCATCAGAGACTCTCCTGGGGCGTGGCGTGGTAGCTCAACCGATGTTGCAAA
Source organism: Candidatus Thiodiazotropha taylori (assembly GCA_019100305.1). Taxonomy (GTDB): domain Bacteria; phylum Pseudomonadota; class Gammaproteobacteria; order Chromatiales; family Chromatiaceae; genus Thiodiazotropha. The sequence continues at coordinate 15,554 of JAHRHW010000015.1, forward strand.
TCGCTGGAGAAGTAGTAGCCGGAAAGCGAGGCCATCAGTCCAGCCATGGTGGTGATCAAGGCTTGTGAAATCCCACCGGCCATACCGCGGATATTGCCGGATCCATGTTGTGCAATCACATGAAACAGCTCAATCATCGCCTCAATGGTGCCGAGCAGCCCGACCATCGGCAGGATCTGGACCAGCGAGATGATCAACGGCAACCAGGGCATACAACGATCACTGACCTGGTCCCCATTACGCCACCAGATATGCAGGTAGAGGTAGATGATCAGACTCCACATCAGCAGGGAGAGCAGCAAGATCAGCACCAGGATCATACCGCCCCGCTCCAGCAGGCTCAGTGCATCGAGTGGCAACCAGTTCAGCAGGATATCCATCTCAGTTTCCGCTACGGGCGGCCACCATAGCGGCGCTCTGTTGATCCAGCAGGCGCACCACCCGATTGCTGCGACCGGCCAGATAGCTGTGCAGCAGGACCATCGGGATGGCGACGGCCAATCCCAATTCGGTGGTCACCAAGGCCTGGGAGATGCCCCCTGACATCAACTTCGGATCACCGGTACCAAACAGTGTGATCGACTGAAAGGTCTCGATCATTCCGGTCACCGTACCGAGTAGACCGAGCAGTGGCGCAACGGCAGCAAAGATGGCCAGCAATCGCAGCCCTCTTCTGAGTTTCGGCAACTCCCTGAGGATCGCTTCATCGAAGTGTTTCTGCAGAGCATCACCTGGGAGAGCACGATGCTGTCGATCGATTGCGAGCAGTCGCCCGAGGGGGTTGTTGTCCATCGGCTCTTGCTGCTTCAGCTGCCGCTTGACCCGGCGCCCGACCCAGAAAAGAGTGATCAGTCGTTCAATGATGACCAGTGCCCCCAATGCCCCCAGAAAGAGTATGAAATAGCCGATATATCCGCCTTGTTGGATCCGCTCAGTGAGGGTTGGAGAGGCCACAAGCAGTGACAGGATCGCCCCCCGGGAAGGGTCGATTGCCAATGTCTGTAGACCGCCATCACTCTCCTCCGCCTGCTTGGCTAGAAGCTGGTAACGGGGAGCCGGCTGTCTGCTCAGCTCAACGAAACGGGCGGTTTCCGGCAGATATCTGAGATAGCGGCCGTTGGATAGCGCATTGAACAGCCCAACTACGGTCACCTGCTCCTGTTGCTCCTCGCCACTGGTCAGAATCACTGGCAGTGATGCCTGCCATATTTGCCCGGATTGGATAATGCGCTTTAAAAAGATCTCCCACAGATCCTGCAGACGCTCCAGAGATGGAAGCGAACGGCTGCTGGCCACCTCTTCAAGGATGACCAGGTCCTGCTGATGCTGGGATGAGGTCAGATCATTCTTAAACAGATTCAAACTCTCTGAAGCCACCTGCCTGACCACACCAAACAGCTCACCGAAACTCCCTGTACTCTGCTGATGGGTCAGTTTGAGTTTTTCAAGCTCCGCTCGTTGAGCGTCAAATTGAGCCAGCAGTTGCTGTTGGCGCTCCTGTTCCGCCTGCAACTGTTGTCTGATGGCTTCGAGCTCCGTCTTTCGCTGCTGATGCTGCTCGAGAAATCGTTTCTCCCTCGCCTGATCTCTGTTTTGTTGTGCCTGACGTGACTTTCTGACCTCCTCCAGCAGGGATTGTAAAGGATCCTCAGCAGCCAGCGCTAAGGGTTGCTGTGCGAAAACAGCGATCAGAAGCGTAACAATGGTAAGCAGTCGATTCATTGGCTGCCCCCCTCAGGTATGGGCATCGGCAGTACCATCAGGTCCGGTGGCAGTTGCTTGCGTGCAATCCGGAGCGACCGGGTCAACTCCGTCATATGACTTGTATCGAGGTTTATCCAGCGACGACTCTGATTGTCCCACACCCCTCCTGCTCTGCCATCCAGGGTTTGGTAAAACAGGGCAACCCGACCGATTCTCAGAAAATCCACCATCTTCTGCTGTTCACCCTCGCTCGCCAGCTGGGCCTGATAGGCCTCAATGTTGCGGCCATAGTCTGCCTCGATCTGGTAGGCCTCGAGCAGCTGCCGATAGCGCTCGGAAATTTCAATTGAGCGATCCTCATTGGCACTCTGCAGGGAAGCCAACCTGGTCTCTCGCTCTTCACTTAGAAACGGGCTATCCCTGGCCACCAACTCAGCCAGGGTCTCCAGCATCTGCTGCATCAGAGGATCGAGCTCGCTGCGCATTCGATCGATCTCCTGCAGCTCATCGGAAATCCGTTTGATCTCGGCAGACTGTCGTTCTACCTGGGATTGCAGATCGTCGTTTGCCAGTTTGGTCCTTTGCAGCTGCTGACTCAGCAGTCGGTACTCTTCAAGCATCTTGCGGCTTTCGTCATCCAGGCGTTCAACACTCTTTTGAGAGTTACCGGCCGCTTTTTGGCCGGCTACCTCCACATCGATGGCTTGTTTAAGTTTTTCCGCTGCAATTCCATCACCCGGTGAAATCAACATACCCAGGGCGACTGCCAATGTCATAAGTATCTTCATTATCTTTTTTTCTGATTAAACCAGCGCCTAAGCCGCTGACATACCCAGCCGAGCTGTTTCGGCCTCTCCGTTTCATCAATCCAGGAACTCAATCTGTCGTCTTTGCCGAAGTTTACCCGCAAGATCCAATCCATACCTAATCTCTCATAATATCAGTCTGGCAACCAAATGGATCGATCCCGAGTAATACAACCTATCCGTCTGTAATCTCGTGGATTATCCATTGATTGCCAAAATTCTTCAGGTTAAACCCCAACTTACCCAGGTTAACCTGGTAGTCTATTTCTGGAACAATCGCATACAATGAGTGTTGCAATCGAGATGACCCCGAGTCGTCAACGATACGAAACCGTTTATACGACAGACCATGCAGGATTGATTGATGGGTATTGACCGCCAGAGCCTTGCGGCAGAGTTTTTAAACATGCTCCCTCCCGATTGCGTCATCTTTCGAGAGGAGGAGCTGATCCCCTTTGAGTGTGACGGTCTCTCCGCCTATCGTAAGGTTCCTCTGATTGTCCTGCTGCCCTACACCACTGAGCAGGTGGAGCGGGTACTGAAACACTGTCATGAAAAGCAGATACCCGTGGTAGCCCGCGGTGCAGGAACCGGTCTCTCCGGCGGCGCACTACCCCATGAACAGGGGGTACTGCTCAGCCTGGCAAGACTCAACAAGATCATTGAGATCAATCAGGACAATCGATTGGCCTGCGTCCAGCCGGGGGTAAGAAACCTGGCGGTGAGTGAAGCGGCCAAACCCTACGGGCTCTATTATGCACCGGATCCCTCCTCGCAGATCGCCTGTTCGATCGGAGGCAATGTGGCGGAAAATGCGGGGGGCGTTCACTGCCTGAAATATGGCCTGACGCTGCATAACGTACTGCAGGTCACCCTAATCACCATTGACGGTGAACGTCTGACGATCGGCTCCAACGGCCTGGATGCCCCGGGCCTCGATCTGCTGACCCTGATCACCGGCTCAGAGGGGATGCTCGGCCTGGTGGTCGAAGTAGTCGTGAAACTGTTACCGATCCCGGAGCGACAGCAGGTGGCACTGGCCGCTTTTGACGACGTGGAGATTGCTGGCAAGGCGGTTGCGGAGATCATCGCCAAGGGGATCCTTCCTGCCGGCCTGGAGATGATGGACAACCTCTCGCTACGCGCTGCGGAGGATTTTGTCCATGCCGGTTATCCCACGGATGCCGCTGCCATACTGCTGTGTGAGGTTGATGGCAGTGAAGATGAGGTCTCCGAGGAGATCATGCGAGTGCGTCAGATTCTCCTCGATTCCGGAGCCCGCGAGGTTCGTACGGCAGAGGATGAGACCGAGCGTATGAGATTTTGGGCAGGCCGCAAAAACGCCTTTCCAGCGGTTGGCCGGTTGGCACCGGATTACTACTGCATGGATGGCACAATCCCGCGCAACCAACTGGGCAAGGTGTTGACCATGATTGGTGAAATGTCGGAAAAATATGGCTTGCCCTGCGCCAATGTGTTTCATGCGGGTGACGGCAATCTGCATCCATTGATCCTCTATGATGCAAACAATGAGGGTGAGCTGGAGAAAGCCGAGGAGTTTGGCGGTGAGATCCTCGAACTCTGTGTCGCCGTGGGAGGTACCATAACCGGAGAACATGGTGTGGGGATCGAGAAGATCAACCAGATGTGCGCCCAGTTCCCGGACCCTGAACTGGAGACATTTCATGCGGTAAAAGCGGTTTTCGATCCCCAAAATCTGCTCAATCCAGGCAAAGCGATACCGACTCTGGCCCGCTGTGCGGAATTTGGCGCCATGCATGTCCATGCGGGTAAGCTGCGTTTTCCTGAGTTGGAGCGTTTCTGATGTCTGGCGATCAAGATCAATCATCACAGCTGCAGGCCAACATCAAAGATGCTATCGCCGAGGGGAGCAGCCTGCGGTTGATGGGCAGTGGCAGTAAAGATTTCTATGGGCGGGATCTGGGCCAGCATAGGATTCTGGATCTCAGCGGCAACCGGGGCATTGTCAGTTACGAACCCACCGAACTGGTGATCACCGCCCGCGGCGGAACCCCGCTGGATGAGATTGAAGCGGCGCTGGAGGCAAATGGCCAGATGCTGCCTTTTGAACCACCCCATTTCGATGGCAAGGGTACGATCGGTGGTGCTATCGCCGCCGGTCTGAGCGGTCCCAGACGTCCCTGGGGCGGTTCCCCAAGGGATCTTCTTCTGGGTATCAAGCTGTTGGATGGCCAGGGCAGAATCATGAATTTCGGCGGTCAGGTGATGAAGAATGTTGCCGGCTATGACATTTCCCGCTTGATGGCCGGTGCAATGGGCACGCTCGGTATTCTGCTGGAAGTCTCCATCAAGGTACTGCCCAAGCCTGCTGAGGAGCATACTCTGATCATCGATCGGGATCCGCTCAGTGCGACCCGCCTGATTGGGAAGATGATCGCCGAATCACAGCCAGTCACCGCCAGTTACAGTCTGGCGGACAAACAGGCGATTCGACTCGCTTGCAACCACCAGCGGCTCGCTGCGATCCGCCAGAAGTACGGTCTGCAGGAGAGCACTGAATCAGCCGGCTTCTGGCAGCAGCTAAGAGATCACAAGCACGATTTCTTCCAACAGCCAAAAACACTCTGGCGACTTTCGTTGAAACCGACCACGCCACTGGAACTGACTGAATCCTGCCTGCAGGAGTGGTCCGGTGGATTACGCTGGTTCTACAGCGAGCGCCCGGCAACGGAGATCCGCACTCTGGTCGAGAGGCAGGGAGGACATGCGGTACAGTTTCGCAATGGCGACCGAAATGGCGACATCTTCCACCCGCTTCACCCCCGCATCCTGGGGATCCAGCAGGGTTTGAAGGCGGTATTCGATCCGCACGGCCTGTTTAATCCAGGCCGGCACTATTCAGACTACTAGTGGGCCACTAGGGCCTGTTAACACTAATCCAATCGGCCCTGCTGGGACTACTGTTTCGGCTTTGCTGCCTGCATACAGCTTTGCATCTGATCCGGTGACTGACTTGAAGTGAAACAGTTTTTCAGTGACTGCCCCACCAGAATGGATTGGTCGAGAAACTTCAGCATGTTTTGCTTGTTCTGCTCGTTGAACTCGATCTTTTTCGGTGGTTGTGATTGAGCCTTGTCTGCGCCTGGCATGGGACCACGGCCCATTTTAGCCTGCATCTCCTTCTCCACAGCGATCATGATCTCGACGCATTTTTGAAACGCCGCCTGATCCTTGGCCTGATTCAGACAACTCTTGGTCTCCTGCATAGCCGGGATGCTCTTCTCAATCAGCGGCAGCATGGCTTTTTTCGACTGGTTAAAATGTTGCTGAGGATCCATCTGTCCTCCCCCCTGTCCTGGTGGCTGGGCCAGCGCAAGAGTTGGCAGCAATAGAGTCGTTAGTAGCCATTTCATGTGATTCTCCTCAGCTTGATCTTAATAATTATGATGAACCCGTCCCAGAGTTGGCAACCTGAATCCGAGCGGTCCTAGTTTGACACAATAACGCGATTTTTATCCGTTAATTCGTTGCTGAAATCCACAACCGTCAAAACCACACGGATATAAGCTGAAATTTCACGGCCAAGTCGTTAGAATTTCGCCCATCAAAATATTCACTGGAGATTTCTGTGGCAGAAAAAAGTGTCGATGTCGCGATTCTGGGTTCCGGTACCGCCGGTCTGAATGCTACCGGTCAGGTTGGACCGAGCGGGAAGAGCTTTCTCCTGATCAATGGCGGTGAACCGGGCACCACCTGTGCCAGGGTCGGTTGCATGCCCTCCAAAGCCCTGATCCAGGTTGCTGAGGATTATCATCGCCGCACCCACCTTGATCGCTACGGTGTGGATGGCCATACCGAAATGACCATCGACATTCCCGAAGCCATGGAGCATGTTCAGGATCTGCGTGACAACTTCGTCGATCGGGTGCTATCGAACAGTACAGACAATATGGGTGAGCGGTTCGTCGAGGCCTATGCGGCGTTTGTCGATCCCCATACTTTGCAACTCGATAACGGCGACCGGGTGCGGGCCGAGAAAATCGTCATCGCCACAGGATCCCGTCCTGTGGTACCCCAGGCATGGGAAGCTTTTGGCGATAAGGTTTTAACCACCGACAGCTTCTTTGAACTGGAGGATCTGCCAGAATCGGTCGCAGTAGTCGGCCTGGGCGTCATCGGCCTGGAGCTTGGTCAGTCACTCAACCGACTGGGCATCAAGGTCAGTGGCTTCGACATGGCCGAAACCATTGGTGGCACCAGCGATCCCGAGGTCTCCAAGACCGCACTGGAGATCATGCAACGGGAGTTCCCGATCTATCTGGGTGAAGCGGTCGAACTCTCTGCTGAGGGCGAGCAAGTGAGAGTCACCGCCGGTGACAACTCGGTGGTTGTCGACAAGGTGCTTGCCAGCCTGGGACGAACACCCAATGTGGAGGGTTTGTCGCTGGCCAACGCCGGCATCGAACTCGACGACAACGGCGTCCCCTTATACAACCCAAACACCATGCAATGTGGCGACTCCCACATTTTCATCGCCGGTGATCTGAACGCTGAGAGACCGATTCTTCACGAAGCCGGGGACGAAGGCAAAATCGCCGGCTATAACGCAGCCCATGATGAAGTGATGGGATTCAAGCGCAAGGTCCCATTGGCAATCAATTTCTGCGATCCCAATATCTGTCTGGTCGGCAAACCCTATCAGGAGCTGGATCTGGAAAACACCGTCATTGGCGAGGTCAAACTGGCTCCTGTCGGGCGGGCGTTGATCATGGGGCAAAACCGGGGTGTGATCCGTGTCTACGCCGAGAAATCCTCTGGGCGGATGGTTGGCGCTGAGATGATCACCACCCGAGGCGAGAATCTGGCGCACCTGTTGAACTGGGCGATTTCACAACACCTCAGTGTTGGTGATCTGATCCGGATGCCCTTCTATCACCCGGTAATCGAGGAGGCGCTCCAAGCCGCTTTAAACAACCTGTATGCCCAGGTCGAGACAAAAAACCAAGGCCCGATCAAAGAACTTTACCCCTTATAAGTCAGGAGTGTGAGATGGACGCCATCGAGGTCAATTTCAGCGGCGGCAAACGTATTGAGGCACAGGTGGGAGATTTCACTCTGCAGACCGATCAGCCACTGAAATATGGCGGCGAGGCGAGCGCCCCTGCACCTTTCGATCTGTTCCTGGGATCAATCGCCACATGCGCCGGCATTTTTGCCTGGAACTTCTGTGAATCCCGACAGCTCTCCACCGAGGGTCTGGCACTGAAAATGGAGTGCATCGAGGATGAAAAGAAGAAAATGATCGGTAACATCATCTTTCACCTGACCCTGCCCAAGGATTTTCCGGAGCGCTACCAGAGCGGCATCATTCGGGCAATGGAGCTGTGTGCTGTCAAAAGGCATATGCATACCGCACCGGATTTTTCGATCCAGGTCAAATAGGTCATCCTGAGCGAATAAACCACGAACCTGTTACCACTAGGGATAACCCTAGCTGGGGAAATTCCCAGCTATCCATTTCAGACCAAATCCTGCTTACTATAGCCAGCACAGAACAGAGTGACCACTGCGAATACCGGTAGCTCAACTGCTGCGGAATTCCTGCACTATGGCAATCGATTGGCTGTACGGTGCGATAGAAGATTCTTTCTTACGTTCCCCTATGAGTTGAACGCTTTTCAGGGGCGATAGGCAGAACAGATCAGGTTGTTTCCATCCTATTCGGTGTTGCTAGGGCCTGTTAACACTAATCCAATGCGCCCTGTTGCGCCCAGCGGCGTTATCAT